>QHON01000195.1 GCA_003218815.1 Verrucomicrobiota bacterium | reverse complement strand
GCGACAAATTCGGAAGTCACTTTCGAGATTGCAAAGATTCAGCCAACCGGAGGAGCCTTTGGTAATATTCGGATGACTCCATCTCGACAGCAGAAACCAACCGCGGTCGGTTCGCCTTCGTTTACGGTTGAGGGATCGCAACTTGTACCGAATTTCGAGGGTACATCGGTCCAGCTCACGCCGTCGCAGCAGGCCAAGGCCTCTGTTCTAGTGACGGTCCCGTTCGAAATTAACACGATCGAGTTTTCGCCGTCGTTTGAGATTGCGTCTGTTGTGCTCGATTCGAATTCCAAGCAGGTCTCCGTCCAGTTGCCTGGCGCGAATCCAAGTTCAGGCGAGAGAGCGCCGATTTTCGAAATCGGGAATTTGCAGCTCGGCGAAAGCGGCGAAATCGCTTTGATTGAGCTTAATTTGGTCGGCCACGGCCCGACCGCGACATGACGAGCAACATAATTAGCGACTGCCTCGTCTCAAGCTCCACCCTATTTATCAGGGCGCTGAGAACCATGTTCGATGTGCTGAACTGAGCTAGCTAGATCGGCTCCGGTTCAGCGAACGCAGTTGTTTCGGTAGAAAATTTCCGTCGCGGCGAATCAACTTGCCGTCGAAATAAATCTCGCCGCCACCGTATTCTGGGCGCTGGATATTCACCATATCCCAGTGAACCTGGCTCCGATTGCCATTGTCCGCTTCTTCGTATGCTTGTCCTGGAGTAAGATGAAAGGAGCCGGCGATTTTCTCGTCGAATAATATGTCCCGCATCGGTTGCAAAACGTGAGGATTAAATCCAAGCGAGAATTCGCCTACATAACGGGCGCCCGCATCTGAATTGAGAATTTTGTTAAGCTTTCTCGTTTCGTTGCTCGTCGCATCCACAATTTTTCCATCCTTAAACTCAAGACGAATTCCATCGAAACCAGTCCCCTGGTAAATGCTTGGAGCGTTGAACCTAACATGACCTTGCACGGAGTCTCTTACCGGGCAGCTGAAAACCTCACCATCGGGAATATTGCGATCGCCACCGCAGATCACAGCAGGAATCCCTTTCATACTGAAGCGGAGGTCTGTGCCGGGCCCCTTGATTTCGACCCGATTTGTTTTTTCCATCAACCGCTTGAGCGCCTTCATGCCGGGCTGAAGCTTGCGATAATCCAGGCCGCACACCGTGAAGTAAAAATCTTCAAAGGCCTCGGTGCTCATCCCGGCAAGCTGTGCCATCGATGGAGTGGGCCAGCGTAAGACCACCCATTTCGTTTTCTTAACACGCTGGTCCTGCACAGCACGCATTCTCTTCGCCACCAATTTCATCTTCTCCGCTGGCACATCGGATAGTTCCGTGATGTTGTTGCTGCCGCGGACAGCGATATACGCGTCCATTTTTTTCATTCGTCCCAGTTCATGGCCCGCAATTAGGCTCAATTGTCGGTCCGATGCTTCGAGGGCGAGCGCGCGGCTTACCCGAGCATGGTAATTCTGCACAAAAGGAATGCCGCCGACGTTTCGAGCCGCTCGGATCAGCGCGATTGTCATTTCGTCCGGAACGTCGAATACCTCGATCAGAACCGTTTCATTGCGCTTGAGTCGAATAGAATATCCCACAAGAAGGTTGGCGAGATCGTCGAATCGGGCGTCGTGCATAAGGGGGTTATGATTCCACCGGGCGCGGCAGATGCAACTGAGCTTATCGGCCAGCGACCGAATGAGGCGTGCCGCAAAAGCACCGTCGTAACGGTCTCGAAAGGGGAGGTAAAATTTTTCCTGCGCATTGCATCCGCGGAAATTCCTCCAGCAAACGCTCGACCAACTGTTGATTTTCTTCGGGTTTGAGACGGCAGATTCTGTAAACAAGAAATGCTTACGATGTAACGCTGGGGCGGCCGATCGAATGATAATGAAAACCGAGATGGATCATTGTTTCAGGGTCCAATAAGTTCCGCCCATCGAAAACGATTGGCGTCCTCATTTTGTCCCTCACCATTGCGAGATCGACATTGGCGAATTCGATCCATTCCGTGGCGATGATTAGTGCTTCGGCATCGCTCACAGCTTCGAGAGCGGAGGAAGCAAATTCGGCAGCGCCGATCGTTTTCACGGCCCGAGCTTTATCCATTCCCTTTGGATCATAGGCGACGACATGTGCTCCTTCGTGCAACAGGTCCGCGACGAGCTCGATCGCGACAGAGGAACGAATATCGTCTGTGTCTGGTTTGAATGTGAGGCCCCAGACAGCAATACGTTTTTCGCGCAAAACCCAGAGCGTCTCTCGAATGGCCTTTAGAAAGCGCTCCTTTTGCATCCTGTTTATTCGCTGAACCTCCTTGAGCAGATCAAATGGAACGCCGAGCCGTTCGCTGATCGTGATGAATGCCGCAATGTCTTTGGGAAAACAGGAGCCGCCGTATCCAATCCCAGCATTCAAAAAATCACGGCCGATGCGATGATCCATGCCAATTCCATCCGCGACTTTCTCGACATCAGCGCCGCTCACCTCGCAAATCGCCGAAACCGCATTGATGTATGAAATTTTCAGGGCGAGAAACGAGTTTGCGCAATGTTTGATGAGTTCGGCACTGCTAATATCGGTGACGAGAATCGGAGCCATGAAGGGTTCGTAGACTTTCTTCATGAGGTCGATGGCGTGCTCGCTTTGCGCGCCAATTACGATCCGATCCGGGCGCATTAAATCGGCAACCGCACAACCTTCACGTAAAAATTCAGGATTGCTCACGATGTCGAAGCTTGCGCCGTGACGATTGTAGCGCTTGATCGATTCCGCGACTTTTTCGCCTGTTTTCACCGGCACTGTGCTCTTGTCGACAATCACCCGATAGTCGGTCAATACCCCCGCGATTTCGCGCGCCACTTTCTCCAAAAACCTAAGATCCACATCGCCATTTGGCTGCTGCGGAGTGGGAACGGCAATAAAGATGATCTGCGCTTTCTCCACTCCCTCCCGAATACTGTTGGTAAAGCGGAGCCGATGCGCTGAGACATTGCGGTGAATTACTTCTTCCAGACCAGGCTCATATATCGGCACCTTGCCTCCCTGCAATGCTTCGATTTTCTCCAAATCATTATCGATGCAAATAACGTTATGGCCGACATCCGCAAAACATGCGCCGGTAACAAGACCAACATAACCCGAACCGATGATAGCGAGATCCATAAAAAGAGAAACGCGGCGACTTAGCCGCGGCGGCACGAACGTCCGGTCGAACTTAGGAACGTCAACATCGTTCGCTGGTATCGTTCATTGGCCTTCGGAAGAAGGATCGAAATTCAGATCAACTCCGAACTTCGGAAATGCTTTCAGCGTCACCGAGAATAAGACACCATATTCGCTCACACCCTTGTTGTCGCGGATTACGCCGCCAAACGAGGCAACCCAGTTCGTCAGATCGCGATAAATAGCATACCGCTGCTCCTCGAGAAGGCCTGTCGTTGCTTCATATTGCTCTGTGGCGCCGATGCCCCAATTGTCGTCGATGCGATAATATCCCCCGACTACGAACAGGCTGCTGTCGACGAAGAAAGGATTACCATTCAAATACCGATGTCCGACAGTCGTTTGTAAATTCGCGATCGGTTGAACAGTCGCGAGAGTATCGATTTCCGTAAAACCTTTGTCGAAAGCCGGCACTTGCGAGTTGACCGTGAAACTTACCCAGGGCAGGGGCGAAAAGTGGATATTGTTAAAAAGGTTTGAATACGGGGTCCGATCGTACGGATTTTCGAAGTTCACGTCGACGAAAGTATCGAGTTCAAACCAGGTGACCGTCTGGTCGTCGCGCCGTGTTTCCAAACGATTGCGAACACCGACTCGCCAGACTGTCCAACTGTCGATCGAATCGATTGGGGTGAATTGTGGAAAATCAATTGCCCGAAGTTGGGTCGAGGGTTCAAATCGATCGAACTGCAAAATCGACATCGGGTTTGGCCCGTTTTCCGAAACGTACGAGAAATTTGTGAACGGTTGGATGACGTGGAGAAGACCATCCAGGCCAAACGCGCGGCTTTGGACATTCTCCCATGTGCGCGAGACCTTGAAAGAAGCTTCCACCCCCGTATCGAAGACCGTTCGGAATGTGTCGCCACCGAAGTCGATCGGGTTGGCCAGGGTCGGGTTGGGAAGGAGGAAATCAGGTACAAGTGGATTTGGGTTTGATGTGAAGATCGTGTTCCCGAGATCGCGGGTCTCTCCATAATACGTTCCGCGAAAGCCGACCCGTGGCACGATAGAAAGCCAGCCAAAGTAAGTGTTCGGATAGAGGAATTGATGGAAAGTATCGAGACGAGTGCTGCCATAATTTTCAAAGCCGGAACCTTCAGGGAATTGCAGCCGCAGGTCAGCGAAGCCAGTTTCGCTTTCATAGAAAATTGGCCCGCCGAAGAGTGCGTGCCGCTTAATGTCCAATACTACTTCCGGCAAGCGCTCGGTTGTCTCGAAGAATTCATTCGCTTGAAAACGCGCGATCCCCGTCAACGTAAAAAAGGGGTTTGTCTTTGTCAGAGCGACGACGTTGTCCGGAACAGGATCCACACGAAATTCCCCCTGATAAAAATCCTGCATAACGTATTGATCGCTCAGTTTTGTTAGGTTAGCGATGCCGTAGATGTCTTCGGCAAAATTCGTCCGATCCTGCAGGCTGAGCCGGTAACGCCCGGTAGGAACACCCGTTCGTGGCACAGCCGTGTCATTTATGTCCGGATTCTGGTCCTGGATGTAATAAGTCTTGATCTTGGCCCAGCTGTTGTTGTCTTTTCCATATTCGATAGTGGGATCAAAGCCAACGGCCACACCACGCCGCCCCCGATAATCGAGCCGGATCCGGCCTTTGATATTGTCGGTGATGGGGAACGTGACCTGGGTCAGAACCGATGGCCCCCATGAGCTCAAATACGCTGGCGTGACCGTAAAACTAAACGCGTCATTGAGAGATTGATACAAGTAAGGCCACCAAAAAACCGGCACCTTCCCGACATACAACGTGACGTTTCGAAAAATCACGCGGTCTTTCTCATATACGCGAATCGTTCGGGCCTGCAGATGAAAATCGGGATTTGGCGCATCATGTGTCGTAAAGGTCCCGTTCTGTATCAGGTAAGCGTTCTCGGAGATTTCGCTCACATTTTGACCACTCAGGAAATAAGGCTGCGACTCCGTTCGCATGTTTGTCGCGCGAATCCGTTTCGTATCGATGTTATAAATGCCGCTATCGGCACGGTAGAACGAAATTTGTTGGTCGGACTCTTCCTCATTGAATTTATGGGCGGGCTTATTAGGGATCGTCGCCGTCGGTTTATCGCGATAGATCCGCACGTGGCCTCTCAGTTCGACCTCGTGTGTGGTCGAATTGTATTGCGCGTAGTCGGCATAAATATCTGTGTCGCCCACGTGAATTGCGACGTTGTCCCGCGCTGTTGCCAGTCCGTTTTCATATGTTGTTTCTCCAGTGGACGTGATTTCAATCGGGACGTTCTCAGGGGTCTTGACCTCTCCCCTAACGAAACCGATGCTCGCAAGGAGGGCGGAGAGCAACAAAACCGGCTTTCGCATCGCGGCGCCGAACGTACCGCAGCAAAGCCTTCCTGCAAAGCCAAAAGCGGTCTGCGCGGAGGCAAAAGCAGCTGCAAGCTGTCCCAGAATTGCGTCCTCGATCATGGGATCGATAACCGCAGGCCTGCGACTTGCTGATTGACTCCAGAGCTTAACACGATCGCGTGCCGCGCCTTGCTAAGAGCCGTGCACGAAACTGGAATCCGCAACGGAATCGTTGAAGTAACGTGGAGCAGCGGCGGAAGCTCGCCACGACCCAAAGCCCGGGCTCCTAAAATCACCTGCCATAGTCCCGCGGCCCCAACACTCTCACCGATCGCTGGCTTCGCCGCATACACGATTGCATCCGGAAGTATCCGCCGTAGCGCCCTGCACTCTGCCTGGTCGATGAACGTGCCGTTTGCGCTGGAGATAACCAAGTCGACTTCGTCTTGAGTCAGATTGGAAAGAATTCGGCTCAAAATCTCCTCGGTTTCGGTACGTTTGCGGTAATACGCGCCAGCATCAGTTTGTGCGATCATTATCGGACCCGTGCGTGACAACAGGACTGCTCCTGCTCCTTCGCTCAAAATCATTCCCCGCGCAGCTTTGTTGAACGGCTCCACCGGAGGTGCCAAGCGCAGCAGTCGCCACCGCCGATATGCATCGCACGTCAGCCAGTCGACTTCTTCCGCCCCGACAACAAGACAATACTCAAGCTCCGCATTCGTCATCAGGTCTTATCACCCACGAGAGTGTAGGTGGAGCCCGTAATTCCGAGAATCGCCGCAAGGTGGCTCGCCGGGGCATTGAAGACGGTCTCCGGAAACAGCAACGGCCTGGCTGATTGCGCGCCCGTCTCGACGATATCGCGGTAAAAGCGCTTTGTGTAAATCACGCCGCCGTTCGAGATTGCGAAGACTAACGCGATTCGGTTGCCATTCTGCGAACCGAGCGTCACCCCCGCATCCTGCAACGCCTCCAAACCTGCGGCGGCGGCGAAGCGCGAAATCGCACTGGCGCGGCGCAAGCGTGGATGAGGCGCCAACTTGCCCAGCGCGGATTCGGGAACTCGGAAAGCGCTGTAGGATCGATTGCCAAATTGCTCCGACATTTTTTCCGCGGACGCCTCATGACCATGGAGGAGCTGCTCCCATACCGCATCAACGCCGTTTCCGAGAGGTGTAACCCACCCCATACCGGCGATTGCTAGGCTCATGCCTCGAACTTCTGCATCAAAATGGAAGCATTGGTCCCACCAAATCCGAAGGAGTTCGAGAGAACCGTGCGTAGAGCCGTCCGACGAGCTTCGTTCGCAACAATATTTAGATCGGCCAGTTGATCCGGGGCCCGAAAGTTGATGTTAGGAGGAAGAAATTGATGCTGGAGGGCCAGCAGACAGATGATTGCTTCGATTGCCCCTGCCGCGCCTAACGAGTGGCCCATCATGCTCTTCGTCGAGCTAATCGGCACGCGCCCGAACAGGTCGCCGATCGCCTTGCCCTCAGCCGCGTCATTGAACAGCGTCGCTGTTCCATGCGCGTTGATGTAATCGACTGAATCCGCTGAAATCTGGGCGCTCTGGAGGGCGCGCTCCATTGCCCGCCGCGGTCCGATGCCAGAGGGATCCGGCTGCGTTAGATGAAAATTATCGGTCGACATGCCGTAGCCCGTTATTTCTGCGAGAACGCGCGCGCCTCTGGCGCACGCGTTCTCGAGATTTTCCAAGGCGAGAATCGCTGCGCCTTCGCCCAAAACCATGCCCGTGCGATCTCGATCGAACGGACGGCATTTTTCTGGCGTCGACGCCTGAAGCGAATCAAACCCAACGAAGACCAGTTCCGAAAGTGCGTCATACCCGCCGGCCAATACCCGTTCGTAACGGCCGGATCGCACGCACTCAAACGCGTGACCGATCGCGTTCGTGCCGGAAGCGCAGGCATTCGCAATTACCTGGCATGGCGCGGAGATTTCGAAGGCTTCCTGGGCATCGATCACAGGCTTTTGCGCAGGATAATTCGCGATCCAGGCCGGCGAATCTCGCAAGCTGCCGTGTCGATATAGCGACCGGTAGTAATCTTCCCCATAAGACATGCCGCCGCTGGTCGTTCCAATTACCGTTAACTCTGGTTTGAACCGAGGCTCCTGCGTCAGCGCTTCTTTCAGTGCATAGATCATCATGAACGATGCACGGTGCAACCGGCGTGCGCGGCCTGCGTCGGGCTGATCATTGATCAGGCGCTCATCGGCCACTTGCCCCGCGGTTTTGCACCGACATTCGGCCACGGAAAATCGCGTTACCGGAGCGACGCAGTCGCGTCCCTCACGCAGCGAATCGAGCGTCTCGCTAAGTCCAAATCCGAGGGGGCTGACGACGCCCGCGGCCACCACGGCTACTCGGGCAGGGGAACTTTTTCCGTTCCCAGCGGTAGTTTTGAGCATTTTAGGCGAAAAAATTGGACCCGCGATTTCCTATTGCTTTCTTAAACGAAGCATTTTAGTAATGACACCGAAACGGAAACGGAAGCTTGGAAGTTGGTGGATTGTCAGTTGAGTTTATTCAGTGGCGATTTGAAATCCGATAAGCGGGAACAGTGACCTGGCTGCGTTTTCCAGAATAAACTCAATGGGAACTAAATTATACGTAGGCAATCTTTCCTTCAACACGACGGAAAACGAACTGCAGGAGCTTTTTTCACAGGCTGGCCCCGTCCAGGAAGTGACTCTCATGCAAGATAAATTCACCGGCAAGTCGCGTGGCTTTGCTTTTGTCACGATGGGTTCGGAACAGGACGCTCAAAACGCCATTTCGAAATTCAACGGTCAAACCGTTGAAGGTCGCCCGTTAACTGTGAACGAGGCTCGTCCCCGAGAGGCACGCCCACCAGGGGGTGGCGGACGCGGCTATGGCGGGGGAGGTGGCTACGGTGGTGGTCGCCGCGATGGCGGCCAGCGAAGAGGCCACTAAAGCTTGTCGTAGGGAACGATTCGCAAGCCGAAATCGACAGCCAAAAATTGGGCAGGGCTGGATTCGAACCAGCGAAGGCGTAAAGCCAGCAGATTTACAGTCTGCCCCGTTTGGCCACTCCGGAACCTACCCGTCGCTGCGAGCGTCGATATAACCCGCGATTCGCGCCTCGCAAAGTAATTTCACCCCGCTCAAGACGCAAGACGACCCGGATGCACTTTGTCGATCTCTTATCCGAAAAATTCTGCGATCGCATCAACCGCATAGCCCCCCCAGTTCGCGAGTACGTTCAGAACACATCGGTAACGGGAACGGCTCGCGAGTGGCAGGTTCGCTCTCCACTTCAAGGAAGATGGCCTTCCAGTCTGTCTTGGCCGACAAGCATCTTGCTTGTCGAACACGCTCGCTGAAGCATTGACCGCCCACTAGTGGCGAGTTACCCTGCCAGCCATGGGATTACTGCGCGGGCTATTTTGGCTCGTCCTCTTCATCGTTTTAGCTTTTTGCTTCGTCGTGCTTTTCGAGTACGGACCGAATAATTTCGCGAACGGCTTCCAGAAGGAGTTTGCCCGCGTGAAATCATTTGTCGTGAAGCAGACAGAGAAAGTCCAGAAACCGAAGAAAGAGCGCTGATAAGCAGATCTCACACATGCTGTAGCCGCGCTGCTGCCTGCATCGCCGGAGCCTCGCGAAGGCGACATTAAACAAATTCTACTTCGACCGGAGTGTTGATATAGCCTTTGTCGCGCGCTTCGCCCAGGAATTTTCGGATCGCGGCGCGTCCAGTCTCGCCGTAATCGCGAGTAAATTCGTTCACATACATGCCGATAAACTTGCCGGCGAGGTCCGCGTCCATGTCGCGCGCGTACGGCATCGAATGGCGCAATGCCTCATCCCGATGAGCCAGGCCGAAGTCGATGCTTTCGCGGATAATCTCAAGCAGATCGTGCTGCACTCTGGGCGGGATATCTTTGCGCAGCACGTTGCCGCCGAGCGGGAGGGGCAAACCCGTTTCATTCTTCCACCATTCGCCGAGATCGATCACTTTCTGAAAACCTGAGCGCGCATAAGTCAGTTGGCCTTCATGAATGATCAGACCGGCGTCGGCGCGCCCGTTTTTTACGGCCTCGAAAATTTGATCGAACGGCACGACAACGTAATCGAATTCTCCAAGAAAAAGTTGAAGCGCAAGGAACGCACTCGTCATCTTGCCCGGCACCGCGATCACAGAATCGCGCAACGACTCACGAAGATCGACATGCGGATTTGGGATTTGAGCATTGGGCTTTGGGATTTTTCTGACAAGAATTGGTCCATACCCATCGCCCATGCTCGCTCCGCAGGGTAGCAGCGCATAACGCCCGGTTACATAGGCGTAAGCGTGGATTGAGAT
>QHON01000194.1 GCA_003218815.1 Verrucomicrobiota bacterium | reverse complement strand
GGTTGGGTGCCCCAAGGCGGTTCAGGTAGCTGGAAGCGGCGGGAGCGCGCGAGTCACCCGCTCGCCTGCTTTTTCTCAGCCGTATAAATCGTAACGATGCCGCAGCTGAGCGGTTCGGCATTGGCATTTCGGAAACCGTTGGCTTCGATTAATCCAAGCATGGCCGCGCCGCTGGGAAATTCTTCAATCGACTGGCCGAGGTAATCATAGGCGTTCTTTTGCCTCGTGATAAAGGAACCTAGAAACGGCAGACATTGATGCAGATAGAAGCGATAAACCGCACGAAAAATCGACGACTGAGGTAAAGAAAATTCGAGAATGAGTAAATGGCCGTTCGCGGTGAGGACGCGGGCCATTTCGCGCAATGCTCCGCTCCAATTTTCCATGTTGCGCAGACCGAAGGCAACTGTCACGCAATCGAAGGAGGAATCGGCAAGAGGCAGTCTCATCGCATCAGCCATGATGGTTCGCTGCACGCCCTTTTTCTTCGCCAGCTCCAACATTTCAGCCAGAACATCAACGGCGACGATTTCTGCATTCGGCGATTTCTTCCGGATTGCGACCGCAAGATCTCCTGTCCCGGTGGCGAGATCGACAATGTTTTCGGGCGTCCACCTTGCGATGATTTGCGCAGCATGACTTCGCCAGTAAAAATCCGCGCCGCAACTCAGCACATGATTTGCTAAATCGTAGCGTCGCGCGATTGACCCGAACATTTGCCGAACCCGCTCCGGCTGTGTCGTTATACTAGATTTATTCAACCTCTTAAGGTTGAGCATTCGACCCTGACTCGCAATCCGTTACGTTTGCCTATCCATGTAGCGGGTTTGCCGACGGCTTGGGGTTCTAGCTCTAACCTTCAACTGCCTCGGATTGCGCGGATCGAATTCTAATTTTGTAATAAAAGATGATTGCTATATCAGCTAACTCCGGCTATGTGACCACCCATGGATACATCTGCTAGAGCTTTACAAGAAGCCATTTCGATTCGCCGACAAATCGATGCCTTGGAAAACCGTCTTTCCTCAATCCTCGGGACTTCCGCTCCCGGCGCTGCAACCCGTGGAGGTCGCCGCCGGATGTCGGCCGCGACTCGAGCCAAACTTGCGGCAGCCGCGAGAGCTCGCTGGGCAAAGCAAAAGGCCGGTAGGAAAACAACAACCGCACCCAAGAAAAAAGGTGGAATCACGCCTGCCGGGCGAAGGAGGCTTTCCCAATTGATGAAAGCTCGCTGGGCAGCAAGAAGAAAAGCGACCGGGAAAAAATAAGTTAGTCAGCTCCGATCCGGCTATCGACCGAGCGGCAGGCTGCGTTTTTGATGTCGGCGATTTTGGACAAGCTCAGCGTCGACGGGTCACGGTCATCGGCCATTCCAAGGGCGCGAGGTAACGGCTGCGCTCGCCAGATCAATCAGAGCGGATTGAGCGTATGATCCTTATCGATAGCCCGCCGCATCCCGGTTCGTGGCGCGCTGTGACGTAGACAGCGATCTCGATACGAGTTGATAGGTATCAATCAAACTTTGTAGGAGAGGTCAACCAAGCTGCTCGCGAGAGGACTCGAACCTCCACGGGTTGCCCCATACGGTCCTGAGCCGTACGCGTCTGCCGATTCCGCCACGCGAGCTAAAGACAGCGGCGCCCCAACAATGCGCATGCCCCAGCAGGCCGCAAGGTCAAACCAAAGAGGTCAACCTTGCTTAGGGATCAAGCGATCGATCGTTGGTTAAATTAACCCAAGCGTCTCTTGCGTGCACGAACTTCCACTTGATGTGCTTTGCGTGCGTGACCAAGAGAGCGCAAAAGATCGGCGTAATTCGAGGCGACAATCTCGTAATCTTTGGAGGGTTTCTCGCTCGCTTCCCAACTCTTGAGCGAAGCGCGATAAAGCTCAGCCGCCTTCGCGTAATCGCCGCGCGAATGATAGACTACGGCAAGATTGCATTTAGATTGCGCGATATCTGGATGGGTGGGCGGGTACGCCTTCTCGCGAATACGTAATGCGCGCAGATGCATTTTCTCCGCCTCGGTGTAACGACGCTCATTTGTGTAAAACACGGCCAGATTATTCAACACAGAAGCTACATCAACATGGTCCGGTCCGAGCTGCTTCTCGTAAATTTGCAGAGCATGCAAATAGTATGGCTCTGCCGCTTTTTGGCGTCCTGACTTGCGGAAAATCAGCGCAACGTTGTTTAACATTGTGCCGAGATCCGAGTAAGCAAGTTCTTCGAGCTGGATGCCAGCTGCGATCGCTTTCTCGTAGAAACTGATCGCCTCCTCAGATTGACCAAGATTATCGCATAAGAATGCAAGCCGGCGGGCGGAGCGGTAGATAGCACGCTGATCCGGTGTTTTTACTTTTTCCAGGATCGCATGGGCTTTGACCAGATATTCTCTGGCCGACACGCGATCGCCCTTTTGATCAAGAAGCTGTCCTAATTTTTCGAAGCTCGTGGCTAACGGGCTCCCCGCACTAGGAAAGGCACGCTTGGCAACCTCGAGAGCGGTTTCAGCAACGCGAATTGCTTCAGGCAGGCGGTTGCTGGCTCGGAGGGTATCAAGTTTGTCATTGAGGATCGACCAAAGCTGTTCTTCGCCCTTCATCAAGCATCACCAACCCTCGCTCAGTTGGGCCACTAATCGCGTCGCAAGATTTTCGGTGGCGAGTGGCAGCGCTTGCCGTTCATCTGTGGCTGGATCCGCGCTAACGAAAAAGGTGGTGGCTCCAGTGGCCTCAGCCGAACCCACAAGCTGCGTTCCATCCCGTCCGATGACGGTATACCTCACACTCATAGCCAGGTTGAATTCAACCGTACGGAGCACATTCCCGCGCACCGAACGCGCTGGGAGCCGATTGATGCGGATAATTTCAGCCCTCAACGTAGCGTCCGCATCTTCACCCTTCGCAATCTGAAAGGTTCCATCTTGTTGCAACTGCTTGATCACTGTATCCGTAACCAACACTTCAATGTGAGGGAGGAGTGTGTGGTTTTTGAAGGTCGGAACCGCGATTGTGTGAACGTCGCGGAGGTAGTATGGCTTCACCGGTCCGATGTGATAGCCAAGGCAGCCAGTTAAACTGAAGCAGGCGAGTGCTGCCGTAAATATAACTTTCACGGCGCCGGTGACCCGGACGCTTCGGGAGAAGCCGCTGCTCCGGGAGCGGGATAGGCACCGGAGCTTGTGCTCGTGCTCGGTGCGGTCGGCAACGGTTCAGGCGCAGTGGTGGTGTCCGGTGCAAGTGAAGCCGGCGGCGGTAGCGAAACATCTGTCTCCGGCGCGGGCAATGGTGCTTGGTTATTTGCCGGGCCTGGCTTCGCCCCCGTTCCGCTTTTGGCCGTCCGTTCTTCACGCGCGCCTCCGCCCCCTTTTTTCTTCCCCGCTTCCCCTGTGGTAAACGCAGGCTGAAGCGCCGCTTCGCCGACCTTTGTGCGCAACTCATCGATCCGTTTCTTAGCTCGATCGCTTTCAGTTGATCCTGGCTGCTGACGAATCACCTCGTTGTAGTAGATGACCGCGGCGCGATAATATTTCTGTTTGTCGTAAAATTTCGCTACTTCGAAGGAACTGGATGTTTGCTTTTGCTCAAGCAGGCCGAGGTCAGCGCGCGCTTGTGCTGCTTTCTCGCTGTTAGGATAATGAAAAAGGAAATCTTGGAATGCAGTTTTGGCCTTGCTAGCGGCTGCAATGTCTTTTGTTCCCGTTTTCGAGGCGTGGAACCAGATGTAACCGATCTGGTATTGGGCATCCACTGCGATTGGTTCGTTCGGGAACTTGTCCACCACAGCCTGGTACGCTTCAATGGCCGCATCATTCGCACCCTGCTTCTCGCGGACGAGGCCAATATCAAATTGCGCGCGCGCTGTGTACTTTCCGTAGGGAGCTGTCCGAACGACAGACGCGAAAATGGCCACGGCGCGCTCGAGCGAGGACGCAACCGGGATGCCGAGGACCCTCAACTTTTTGCCCGCTAAATAGACTTCCCCGATGCGAAACTGACCCTCGATTGCTTCATCGAAGTGCGGACTGCCAGGGTATTTTTCCACCAATTGGCGAAACGATTCTGCCGCTCGGAGATAATCGTGACTTTGCTCTTGTAGCTCCGCAGCGCGAAAGAGCGCGCCAGCCGCGAGGGTATCTCTAGGATGGCGTTTGACGAGGCTCTTGTAAGCTTTGATCGCACGTTTCGTGTTGCCTTCTTTTTCCGCGGTCTGTCCAATCTGAAATAGCTCCGCTGCATTACCACTTATCTCCTCCTCGCCAGGCACGACGTACTTGGCCTTTTTACCTGGTTGAAAGATCACGGAAGCCATGCCGATGGTAGGCAAGGCAAGAACGGTGACGATAAAAACAACAAGGGTTCGAATTCGGAAATACATGGGGTCTGGCAGGGTAATTAAGTTATCGATTCCGTCAAGTTAAGCGGCCGCTCTTTCCAACGCCTCAAAGCAAAATTCATCGGCATCTCTTCAGATCGACATCTTTCCGAGAACGCAAAATCGATTAATCTTCTGATTTCATTTGAATCTAACCGATCAGCAAAAAATACGCATCGGTGCCTGCGCTTGGAGTTTTGAAGACTGGCGTGGCGCTTTCTATCCGGTGGATTTGCCGGACTCTCAGTGGCTCGAATTCTATGCGCGCTACTTTCCGGCGGTGGAAGTGGATTCGACCTTTTATGGCGCTCCTGCGGAAAACACTGTTCGCCGCTGGGTCGAGATGACCCCCGCCGGTTTTCGTTTCGCCTGTAAACTCCCCCGCGAGATCACGCATACGCGCCGGCTGCGCGAATGCGGCGCCGAATTAAATTCGTTCCTTCGCGCGATCGAGCCACTCGCGCCAAAGCTCCAGGTTATCTTGATCCAGCTTCCGCCGTCGTTTGGGCCAAGGGACGGAAAGCGGGCACTTCGTAAATTTCTCGAAGAGTTGCCGCGGGGTTTTCGTTTCGCTATTGAATTTCGGCATGCCGGGTGGCATCGACCGCAGATCATCCGTCTTTTGGAAAAATATCGTGTCTGCTGGGTCTGGGCCGATACCAGCCCGCTCAACGAACGCAACCTTGCGCCATTCGAATTCCTTCCGCGCACCACCGACCTTCTCTACCTGCGTCTGCTCGGGGATTATGCAACGAAATACGACGTCGATGGAGGGCAAATGCATCATTACGAAAAGCTACTATGGAAACGAGAAGCCGCCCTCGAAAGCTGGTCGCTCAAGATCGAGCGCCATCTCGCCGAAGTGCGCAGCGTCTGGACTTTCGTGAGCAATCATTTCGAGGGTTTCGCCCCGGAAACGGCGCAGCGACTGGCGCAGCGTCTCGGTTACGGACTGCTACTGCCTTCAGAAACCGAGAGAATTTTATCCGAGCAGGAGCGATCGCAGCTTGATCTGCTATAGCCGCCGCCCTCGGCTCTGGTCGATCTACGACGGCGCACCGCGCCCTCGCTACGAACGAATCTCTGTTCCGGCGAAAAATGGCTGTAATTTTTCGGGAATCCGGATTGATCCGTCGCGCTCCTGCCTATTCTCGATAAACGCCGCGAACAATCTTGGCAACGCCAATCCCGAGCCGTTTAACGTGTGGCAAAACCGGTTTTTCCCTTGAGCGTCTTTATATCGAAGGTGCATCCGGCGGGCTTGGAAGTCCCCAAAATTCGAGCAACTCGAAACTTCGAGATATGCGTTCTGGCCTGGCGACCACACTTCGAGGTCGTAAGTCTTGGCTGACCCGAAACCCAAATCGCCGGTGCACAGCTCAACGACGCGATAATGCAAACCCAGCAACTGCAAGGCACGCTCAGCATCAGCCGTAAGCGATTCCAATTCGTCATACGATTTTTCTGGTGTCGTGATTTTAACCAGCTCGACTTTGTCGAACTGATGCACCCGGATGATCCCCCGAGTCTCGCGCCCTGCGGCGCCAGCCTCACGCCGAAAACACGGAGTATAGGCAACAAATTTCTTCGGAAGATCGACGATGTTCAAAATTTCATCGCGATAAAGATTCGTGAGTGGTACTTCGGCGGTCGGTGTAAGGAAAAGTTGATTCCCTTCCAGCCCGTACATGTCAGCCTCGAATTTCGGCAGCTGCGATGTGCCAATCATGCAATCGCGTCGCACTAAGAATGGTGGACTGATCTCGATGTAACCATGCTCGCGTACGTGCAACTCGATCATGAAATTGATCAACGCACGTTCCAGCCTCGCGCCTGCGTCCGTGAAGCAGATAAAACCGCTGCCGCTCAACTTTGCGGCCCGTTCCAGATCAAAAAGCTTTAGCTTT
>QHON01000193.1 GCA_003218815.1 Verrucomicrobiota bacterium | reverse complement strand
ACAAATGAGCGCACCGACAATTCGCCCGCCGTTGGTCCCGAAAATGTGTTTTCCCGCAATCAAGCCAACCTCGATTCGGCCGCGCATTTCCTGCATCGGTGTGGTCATGAGGAAGACCGCATTGAGAAGGACGTAAGCTGCCATCACAACGAGAGTGCCAGCAAAAAGCGAGCGTGGCACATTCCGCTCCGGCTCCTTTACTTCGCCGATGATGTAGGTCGAGGCATTCCAGCCCGAGTACGAATACATGACATAAACGAGGGCGACCGCGAAGGCGCCGCTGAAGATCGACCCCGCGTCGCCGGATTGCGGCAAAAAAGTGATCGCCTGTTTTTGTTCGACGAGAAATCCAGCTCCGATGAGCACGCTAATCAAAAGCAGCTTCACGACTGTCCAAAGATTTTGAAAGGCGCTGCCAAGGCGCAGGTTACCGAAATGGAAAAGCGCCACGACCCAAACGAGCATGAACGAAAGGACGACCGGTGAACCGAAGTCGAATACGCCGCGGAAATATTTTCCGAATGCCATGGCAGCGAGCGCAATGGGTGCGGCGAAGCCCACTGTGGCGGAAACGAAACCAGCCATGAAGCCAATGGCTGGGTGATAAATTTCGGAAAGAAAATGATATTCGCCACCGGAGCGCGGCAGGGCGGCGCTGAGCTCGCCATAGCAAATCGCGCCGCACAACGCCGTGATCCCGCCCACAATCCAGAGCATCAGTAGCGCGAACCCGGATTGAATGCCCGGCAATTGAAAACCGAGGCTCGTAAAGATGCCGGTGCCGATGATATTGGCGATGACAATGGCGCTGGCCGTAATGAAACCAATCGTGCGCGGCGGTGTTGGCGCTTTCAACGAATGACGTTCAACGACACTGGTCATGGTTAGATCGACAATCCCGAAATAATCGGGACTCGCGAATTTTTTCGGAGTTGCATTCGAGTGGATCGTTCGCGAATGGACTCGCGCAGTTCCTTCCTGCTTTAAAATGAGCACCGAGTCACATGTTCAGATTTTGATGAGTTGTCAGAAGCGATTCCCGGCCTCACGGTAAAAACGCCATGAACCCACGCTCCAAGCTCTCCGTGGAATCGGCGACCCAACTCGCAGTCTTTCTAGCGAATCGTCCCGGCGCGCTTGCCCGCGTGTGTGAGGCGCTTGCCCAGGCCCAAATTAATATTCACGGGCTGGCTACTTCCGACACGGTCGATCATTCCGTCGTGCGCATGGTGGTGAGCGATCCGACCAAAGCGCTCATGCTTTTGGGCGAGGCCGGCGTGCTCGCGCTCGAGTCTGATGTGCTCACGATCGAGACCGAAAACAAGCCAGGTGTGCTCGCAACAATTGCTGAACGACTCGCGAAGGCCGAAGTGAATATTGAGTACGCTTATTTTGCAGCCGGCCCCGAGGCAGCAAAAGGACTAATCATTCTGCGTCCATCAGATGTCGAAAAAGCGCAGAGCGCGCTGCGAGATTTGTAACGCGCGTTAGACATTTAGCCGCTAGTAAACGAACGGAATCAAACGTTTCGTCCGCTCCACATAGGCGCGGTAATTCTGGCCGAGCGCCTCAAGCAGGACGCGTTCCTCGATCCGAATGCGCCAGAGAAACGCAGCGATAATCGGTAGCGTCAGAAACAAGATCGACAGCCAATTTCCAAAGCAGAACCCCAAGCCGAGGAAAGCCAGAAGCGCGCCCGTGTATGTGGGATGCCGAATATGTCGATAGGGACCAGAATCGATCAGCTTATGTTCGGCCGAGATCGACACATCAACCGTAAAATAGCGACCGAGATATCCGATTGAGTACCAACGCAGAATCAGGCCGCCGAGAAACAGCAAGAAGCCGAAGAGGTAAAATCCGCTCGGACACGGCACGGTTGCGCTTGGGAAGAGCCGGACCATTTGGATCCCAGACCAGAGACTAGCAATGATGATTGTCCAAAGAAGAATAAGAGAGCGGCGGTCGCGGGAAACAGTTTGCGTCTGCGAGCGCCGAGTCAGCGCGAGATAAAGCTCCGAAAGACCGTAGATCGCCGCCAGGACCAATGGATTAGGCAATCGCATCGTGGTTTGTTACAAAAAAATCGGGCGGAAACGACCGAGCGAGTTTGAGCAACAAATATAAGGTAGGCTCTTCATGCTTCGCCTATTTTTCCGGCCGGAGCGCACATCGACAAGTTGAAAGCGTTCGCATTCAACTCAGGGAAATATTTCAATTGTACTCTCGTCGGGTGTGACCCGCCAAAGCTCTTCGATTTCTTGGTCGCTAAGCGCAATACAACCAGCCGTCCAATCTTTTCGGCGATGAAACGCGCCGAGCCAACCGCGACCATTCGGAAGCCCGTGAACCATAATGTCATAACCAGCAGGGAACCCCCGTGCTGCGGCCCGCGCAGTGTCTTCAGCGGACGGATAGGAAATGTGGAGCGCGAGATGAAAATTGCTATGTGGATTGCGATTATCAATCCTGTAGACGCCTTCCGGGGTTTTCTGGTCGCCTTCTTGTTGTTTCGCACCGGTCGGATTGCGCCCTAACGCAACTCGATACGTTTTAAGTTTTTCGCCGGCACGGTAGATCGACAATTTTCTTGCTGATTTTTCGACGAGGATGCGATCAATCGTGGTATTTGGAGGCAACGGATTCCAATTGTGATGAGCGTAGAAATAGATCGCACTGGCAACGCCAAATATTACCCCAAGTAAAAGGATGGATTTGAAGCGCATCTCCCGTTCCGAATTGGCCAAACATACAACGCCCAGCGCGTGTAACACGGACATCTTGTCTGTTTGGTGGAGTAAAACGCCTCTACCTTAGTAATTGCCAACGTGTTCCATATCCGATAGGAACGCGGCGCGCTTATGACTTCGGTAAAGACTTGGCTCGGTTTTCCGTATCCACTTGGCGCGACGTGGCTGGGCAACGGCGTGAACTTTGCGCTTTTTTCGGAAGCGGCTACGTCGGTTGATCTTTGCCTCTTCGATAAGATTGATGCGCGCCAGGAGAATGTTCGCATTCCAGTGACCGAACATACCGATCAGGTCTGGCATGTGTTCTTGCCAGATGCGCGACCAGGCCAATTGTACGGTTTTCGCGTTTCGGGGCCGTACGAGCCGGAACGCGGTTTGCGATTCAACAGCTCCAAACTCCTCCTCGATCCTTATGCGAAAGCGATCGCAGGGGAAGTGAATTGGGCCGACGAAATGTTTGGCTATGTCGTTGGCGGCGAAGACGAAGATTTGACTCAAGATTTCCGGGACGACGCCTGGGGCGTACCCAAATCGGTCGTAATCGACAACGCATTCGATTGGCAAGGCGACAGGAAGCCTGGCACCCCGTTGCACAGCTCTGTGATCTATGAGGTGCACGTGAAAGGCTTCAGCAAACTTTGGCCGGAAATTCCTGAGGAATTGCGCGGCACCTACGCAGGTGTCGGCAGCGCGGCGGCAATCGATTATTTAACGAAACTTGGCGTCACGGCGGTCGAGCTATTGCCGGTGCACGCACATATCGACGATAAAGTTTTGATCGATCGCGGCCTCAAGAACTACTGGGGTTACAACACGATCGGATTTTTTGCACCGCACGCGGCGTATTCGAGCAGTGGGCAAATGGGCGAACAAGTCTCGGAGTTCAAATCGATGGTGCGCAGCCTCCATGCCGCCGGCATCGAAGTAATTCTCGACGTGGTTTATAATCATACCGCGGAAGGGAATCAACTCGGGCCGACGCTTTGCTTCCGCGGGATCGACAATGCCGCATATTACCGGTTGCGCCCGGATGATCCACGTTTGTATCTGGATTTTACAGGCACCGGCAACACATTCAACCTGCTCCATCCACGCACGCTCCAACTGGTGATGGACAGCTTGCGCTATTGGGTTCTCGAAATGCATGCGGACGGATTTCGGTTCGATCTAGCTTCGACCCTGGCGCGCGATCACGAGGGCGTTAACAAACTACACGCCTTTTTCGAGATCATTCATCAGGACCCGGTGCTCTCGCAGGTCAAGCTAATCGCAGAACCGTGGGACGTGGGCGAAGGTGGCTATCAGGTCGGAAATTTTCCCGTCCTCTGGGCGGAATGGAACGGCAAATATCGGGATACCATGCGCGGTTTTTGGAAAGGCGACGAGGGTCGCATTGGCGAAATGGCTTACCGGCTCACCGGCAGTCCGGATCTTTATCAACATAGCGGGCGCCGTCCTTATGCCAGCATCAATTTTGTTACCGCGCACGACGGTTTCACGTTAACCGACCTGGTCAGTTACAATAAGAAGCACAACGAGCTGAACGGCGACAAGAACAGCGACGGCGACAACAACAATCAATCCTGGAATTGCGGCGTGGAAGGTCCAACTGATGACCCGGAAATCAACAAACTGCGCGAACGTCAGCGTCGGAATTTCCTGACCACACTTTTTGTGTCCCAAGGTGTGGCGATGTTAAACGGCGGGGATGAGTGGGGCAGATCGCAAAATGGCAACAACAACGCTTACTGCCAGGACAATGAGATCAGTTGGTTCAATTGGGAGCGCGATGAAAAACATTATCGATCGCTCGAGTTCACCCGAAAGTTGATTCAGCTCCGGAAGGATCATCCGGTCTTTCGCCGTCCAAAATTTTTCCAGGGCCGGCGGATTCGTGGCTCGGAAATCAGGGATGTGATGTGGTTCAATGCGGGCGGCAGCGAAATGAGCGAGAAAGAATGGACGTCGCCGTTTGTTCGTTGCCTTGGCATGCTTTTGAGCGGTGATACGATCGATGTGCTCAATTTCGAAGGAGAACCAATCCGTGATGAGACATTTCTGTTACTGATCAATGCGCATTATGAGCCGGTCCCCTTTGTCCTGCCGGGACAGGAACACATCGAATGGCAACTGATCCTCGACACGACGCACGCCGAAGGTTTTTTGACGGAGGGGACAAAATTCGCCTCCGGCGACGATCTCGATCTTGGCGGCCGTGCCACATGCTTGCTTAAACTAATTAGTGGCGCTCAAGCTCAAGCCCGGGAGGAATCTTGGAAAAAACGGCATGTCGAATTTCCCGCGCTCAGTGCCGAAGAAGAACGAGCGCGCGGGAAATAGTCCGTGCAATTAAGATCGAGATGAAAATTCAGCGCAATCTTGTTGCGAAAAACGAATCAGTTATAGAGTGTGATGCGCGCGCGTATTCGTGCGCGGCCAATCTTGGTCGTTGATTCGATATGACACCGAGTTCTCTGATCATCGTCACTGACCGCGGCAGTTTAAAAGCATATCGAGTGGATGAGACGCCCACACGCGGACCGAGCCTTAAGCTGGTGCAAGCATTCAATATCACCGACGCGCACGGAAAGCTTGTTGATAAGGTAACTGATTTGGCTGGTCGCTTTCCCGTGAGCGACGGCGCGGGCGGGCGGCATGCAAGTTCGATCGCGGAACGGACTCAGCTGGAGACCGAGACCGACCGCCGCATTCATAAACAGCTTGCCGATCAAATTGTAAAGATTGTGAAAGGCGATGGTGTCGAAGGCTGGTCGTTTGCCGCGCCAGCGGAAATTCATTCGGCGATTGTCGATCTTTTGCCGAGAAAAGTGCGCGACCGGATTGTCGAGCATGTAAAATCCGACCTGGTCAAAACTGAGCCGTCAAAATTACCGGCCCACTTTCGCTCGCTCCAGCAAATCTGAAGATGGTGTATTCAGGATGCTTAATTCTAGATGATGGCTGCGGGATCGCAGCGTCGACATTGTCCAGCTCAACTATCCGGCATCGGACACCATTAAAACATTTCGCTTCGCTCAACGGCGGAGAGAGCGTTAGTATCTAATTAATCATGCAACTGCCTGTTAAGATCAGTTATCGGGGTCTGGAAAAATCCGACCAGATCGACAATCTCGTGTTGGACAAAGCCGCGCGGCTCGAGAAATTTTGCGACCACATTAATCGGTGCGACGTCGCGATCGAACAACCGAACCACACCCATCACAAAGGAAATCAATTCCGTGTTCGCATTGACGTGACGGTTTCGCGCGGTCACGAGCTTGTCGCCGACGAAAAGCAGAAAGACAACGGCACGCATGATCCGCTTAACAAAGTGATCCACGACGCCTTCAAAACGATGGAACGCGAGTTGCGCCGCGTCGTGGACAAGCAAAGACGGGACGTTAAGACGCACGCCGATTCTCGTTCGCCGAAATAGGACGCAGATAGGCGATTGGGGTCAATTGCCCCTACGTAAGAGCGAAATCGAATGCATAGCGT
>QHON01000192.1 GCA_003218815.1 Verrucomicrobiota bacterium | reverse complement strand
CGGAATTGGTGGCTTCTAAAATCGAAGATGTTTAATGTCGAGCCATTAACACATCGCCTGTGAAACCGGCTACGCAGTTTGCCCGCGCTGTCTCGTGGATGGGTCATCCCTTGGTTGTTGTTACGGTGTCGGTCGGCATTGTTGTCGTATCGCGACTCGCGCGCCGCGATGCGCTGTCGGTCTTACTGGTATTGTTTGTCTCAATGATTCTGCCGACGGCTCTTCTGCTGTTTGGCGGCGTCCGCTCCGGGCACTGGAGTGATGCCGATATTTCGGTGCGGACGGAGCGGAAGCGGTTCTATCCGGTTGTCATTCCGCTCTTGGCGATTGGTATCGTCGCGCTTTGGTTCCTGCCTGCTTCGAATTTCGTGCTGCGCGGCGCGCTGGTTACATTTGCGCTTTTCCTTGTGGCAGCGATCGCGAATTTTCGAATTAAACTTTCGTTGCACGCGCTTTTTGCATTTTACTGCAGCACGATCCTCTTCCGTATTAATCCGTTGTTCGGTGGCATTGCCTTTGCCTTAGCTGTTATCTTATTCTGGTCGCGCCTGCATCTGCAACGGCACGATCTGGCGGAAATGCTGACTGGAACTTTGCTCGGATTAGGCGGCGGCATCGTCGCGGCTTGGTGGCCGTGAGGATGAATGGCAGCTTACGAAGCGCGCGTCTTTTCGCTTTATTGAGCAGTTGTTCGCGGTCGATGCGCAAAAACTGGCCACTTTATCCTTTTCAGAGGTTGCGCGCGGCCTCAAGCTGAAAGCAGCCTGCCCTAAAGTAGAGTGGCAGGTCGTTCGTACATATCCAAACTCAAACAAAAGGAGAAATGATGATCGAAGCTTTAAAACGTAATTGGTGGGTTCTGGTGATAAGGGGCATCTGTGGAATTGTTTTCGGCGTTATCGCGCTTGCGTACCCCGGTTTAGCTCTGGCGACCCTGGTGCTGCTGTTCGGAGCCTGGGTGCTGATCGACGGAGTATTTCGCATTGTTGGCGCGACTGCAGGTCGCGCCTCTGATCCCGACTGGGGTTTCCATCTCATCATCGGAATTCTCGGAGTTCTTGTCGGCTTCCTCACATTCCGAGCGCCTGGCATAACGGCACTGGCGCTGATCATTTACATCGCAGCCTGGGCGCTGATGATCGGCGCGGCTGAGATTGGATTGGCAATCAAACTGCGAAAGGAAGTGAAAGGCGAGTGGTTACTGGTTCTCATGGGACTGGCATCGATTGCCTTCGCCGTGCTCCTTCTATGGAATCCGGTCCCGGGCGCCCTCGTTCTGCTCTGGCTCATCGCATCGTATGCAATCGTGTTCGGTGTTCTGACGATCTTTTTTGGCTTCCGATTGCGCAGTATGCGGACGCTGCTTCCATCGTAGTAGAAATTCGCCAGTTTATCCCGAGGGCAGCAATGATCACGCGGTCCGGCATCTGAGATGTTAAAAGCAGGGACTCATAGCCGTTTGGTCCCCGGTGCGAAGAGCGGGCTTGTTTTGCGCCTGCCAAAGGCGGGACCCGCGATGTTGCGATTTTTTTGCCGGCGATACGACCTTATCCGGTCTATTGGGCGATTAATTCTACAGCGTTGGCCTATGATCGCTCTGATCTCACGTGTCGAAATTCGCGACGGCGAAGATGAGCCAACTTTCTAATCTCTTATGGGAAAGACTACTTCTGTTCGCTTGGCGCGTCCGGGAAGGGGTTCGCTCAACGGCAACGAGCTCGATGCCAAGCGGCTACTTACCGCATTAGTAGCATTCAAACGTGGTGATTTTTCGGCGCGACTCCCGGATGACTGGACCGGTGTCGCTGGCAAAATCGCGGATGCGTTTAATGAACTAATTAGAACCAACCAGCGCATGACGCGTGAACTCGAGCGGATCCGACGCGTGGTTGGCAAGGAAGGCCGAATCACTCAAAGAGCGTCACTCGGAGACGTGTCGGACTCGTGGGCCCGAGCGATTGGATCGATCAATGATTTGATCGGCGATCTGGTGCATCCGACGAGTGAAATGGCGCGTGTCATCGGGGCCGTAGCGAAGGGCAACTTATCCAACACCATGGCGACTGAGATCGAAGGCCGGCCACTCGAGGGAGAGTTTTTGCGCACAGCAAAAACAGTGAACAGAATGGTTGATCGGCTTGGTGCATTTGCCTCGGAAGTGACACGCGTTGCTCGTGAAGTGGGCACGGAGGGCAAGCTCGGTGGTCAGGCAAAGGTCAAAGGGGTCGCCGGCACCTGGAAAGATTTGACAGAAAACGTCAACCTGATGGCCGGCAATCTTACGGCGCAGGTCCGTAACATCGCAACTGTGACGACGGCGGTGGCGAATGGCGATCTGACCAAGAAAATCACAGTCGATGTCAGAGGCGAGTTTCTGGAGTTGAAAGACACGGTCAACACAATGGTTGATCAGTTACGCTCTTTCGCCTCTGAAGTTACGCGCGTAGCACGCGAGGTCGGTTCCGAGGGGATCCTTGGCGGACAAGCGCGGGTAGAAGGCGTCTCTGGGACGTGGAAGGATTTGACCGACTCGGTCAATTTTATGGCACGCAATCTGACCAGTCAGGTGCGTAACATTGCCGCAATCACGACTGCTGTCGCGACAGGGGATCTATCGAAGAAGATCACGGTCGAGGTGAAAGGGGAAATTCTCGAGCTAAAAAATACCATTAACACAATGGTCGATCAGCTCAGTTCATTCGCGTCGGAAGTAACCCGCGTGGCTCGCGAGGTAGGTACGGAAGGAAAACTTGGCGGCCAAGCGGATGTGAAAGGAGTAGCCGGAACTTGGAAGGATTTGACCGACAGTGTGAATTCGATGGCCGGGAATCTCACGGCGCAGGTACGTAACATAGCCGAAGTCACTACCGCTGTTGCGAATGGCAACTTGTCGAAGAAGATCACCGTCGATGTGCGCGGAGAGATTCTTGCGCTCAAAGACACGATCAACACGATGGTCGATCAGCTCCGTTTGTTCGCGTCGGAAGTAACGCGCGTGGCGCGGGAAGTCGGGACGGAAGGTAAGCTGGGCGGGCAGGCGGATGTGCGAGGCGTCGCCGGCACGTGGAAGAATTTGACCGACAACGTCAACCTGATGGCGGGAAATCTGACTGGTCAGGTCCGCAATATCGCTGAGGTTACGACGGCGATCGCGAGTGGCGATCTCTCGAAGAAGATCACTGTCGATGTGCGCGGTGAGATTCTCGAAATGAAGAACACGATCAACACGCTGGTTGATCGATTGAGTTCATTTGCCTCGGAAGTGACACGCGTTGCCCGCGAAGTGGGCTCGGAGGGAATTCTTGGTGGTCAGGCTGCGGTGCGCGGCGTGTCTGGGACATGGAAGGATTTGACCGACTCGGTTAATTTCATGGCGGCGAATCTGACCGCGCAGGTGCGAAACATTGCTCTCGTGACAACCGCGGTCGCGCGAGGCGATTTGTCGAAAAAGATCACGGTCGACGTGAAAGGCGAAATTGCGGAGTTGAAGGACACTGTCAACACAATGGTTGACCAGCTCAGTTCATTTGCGTCGGAAGTGACGCGCGTGGCTCGTGAGGTGGGCACCGAAGGAGAACTAGGCGGTCAGGCGGAGGTGAAAGGAGTAGCCGGGACTTGGAAAGACTTGACCGATAGTGTGAATTCGATGGCAGGCAATCTCACGAGTCAGGTTCGCAATATTGCCGAGGTGACGACGGCGGTCGCGCGAGGCGATTTGTCGAAAAAGATCACGGTCGACGTAAAAGGCGAAATTCTTGAGCTCAAAAGCACTGTCAATACGATGGTGGATCAACTCAATTCGTTCGCTTCGGAAGTGACGCGCGTCGCGCGCGAAGTCGGCACGGAGGGCAGGCTGGGAGGACAAGCCACGGTCAAAGGAGTTGGCGGGACGTGGAAAGATTTGACGGACAGCGTGAATTCCATGGCCAGCAATCTGACCAATCAGGTGCGCGGTATTGCAAGAGTTGTTACCGCGGTCGCGAATGGCGATCTGAAGCAAAAGCTCCTTGTCGAAGCGAAAGGCGAGATCGCTGAGCTCGCCAACACCATAAACAGCATGACGGAGACGCTTGCCACTTTCGCGGAGCAAGTTACGACGGTGGCGCGCGAAGTCGGTGTTGAAGGAGAGCTAGGCGGTCAAGCGAACGTGCCTGGCGCCGCCGGTACATGGTGCGATTTGACCGATAATGTGAACCGGCTAGCAGCAAATTTGACTACGCAGCTTCGCGCCATCGTGGAGGTTGCGACGGCAGTTACGGAAGGAGACCTGACACGTTCGATCCAGGTGGAAGCGCAGGGCGAGGTCGCATTCGTGAAGGACAATATCAACGAAATGATCCGCAATTTGAAAGACACGACGTTGCGGAATGAAGAGCAGGACTGGCTCAAAACCAATCTCGCGAAATTCTCGCGAATGCTGCAAGGACAAAGGGACCTGCTAACGGTTGGCAAACTTATCTTGTCCGAACTGGCCCCGGTCGTCTCTGCGCAACACGGTGTCTTCTATATCATGGACAGCTCTGGGGAAGAACCTGAACTCAAGCTTTTGGCAAGCTACGCCTACCGCGAACGGAGAGGTGCAAAGAATCGCTTCAAATTGGGGGATAGTTTGATCGGGCAAGCGGCGCTGGAAAAAAAACGCATCGTCCTGACCGACGTCCCGTACGGTTACGTGAAGGTGAGTTCCGGTCTGGGTGAGTCGCGCCCGATGAACATCGTCATTCTGCCCATTTTGTTCGAAGGAGAAGTAAAAGCGGTGATGGAACTTTCATCGCTTGATCGTTTCACCTCCACCCATCAGGCGTTTCTCGATCAACTGACGGAGAGCATCGGCATTGTGCTTAATACGATTGAAGCGAACACGCGGACGGAAAACCTGCTCAAACAATCGCAATTGCTTGCCGTGGAACTCCAAAATCGCCAGGACGAGTTGCAGAAAACGAACCTCGAGTTGCAAGAAAAGGCGCGCTCGAATCTCGCGAAAGATCAGTTTCTTGCGATGCTCAGCCACGAGTTGCGCACTCCTCTTACTCCGGTGCTCGCGTCTGCCATTGCACTCGAGAATGAACAGGCCTTGCCGGAGAATATTCAGGAATCAACGCAGATAATTCGCCGCAATGTGGAATTGGAAGCGCGGCTCATCGATGATCTCCTCGATCTAACGCGTATTAGCAGAGGTAAGGTCCAACTCAATTTTGAAGTCGTTAACGCTCACACGCTGTTGCAAAATGCTCTCGAAATTTGTCAGGCGGATATCGATCGAAAGCACCTGGTGCTTCGGCTCGATCTCGATGCCCACAAAGTCTATCTGCAAGCCGACCCGGCGCGACTTCAGCAGATCTTTTGGAACCTCATCAAGAACGCTGTTAAGTTTACACCCGAAGGCGGTCAAATTTGTGTTTCCACGAGTAATGATGCAGGCGATCAACTGCATGTGAAAGTAGTCGATACCGGCTTCGGGATTGAACCGGAATCACTACCGAAAATCTTTGACGCTTTTGAGCAAGCTGGCTGGACGCAGTTCGGAGGTTTGGGTCTCGGCCTTGCCATCAGCAAAACGCTTGTCGATGCCCATAAAGGAACGATCACCGCCGAAAGCGCCGGGCGAAACAAAGGCGCCACGTTTACATTGATCTTCCCCACTTGCGAAAAGGCGGACGCTCGGACCGCGCCAGCCGTTTCCCCCACGACGCCACAACGCCACACCATGCGCATCCTGCTGGTCGAGGACCACGAAGATACAAACCGATCGCTCACAAGACTACTTCGGCGGCGCGGCCATTATGTGCAGTCGGCTAGCACGGTTCAGTCGGCGCTCGACCTGAGCAAGAAGGAGGAATTTGATGTGCTTATCAGCGACCTCGGATTACCCGATGGCAGCGGTATCGATCTGATGCAAACGCTGAATTCCGGCCGGCCACTTTTGGGAATCGCCCTGACCGGTTTCGGGATG
>QHON01000191.1 GCA_003218815.1 Verrucomicrobiota bacterium | reverse complement strand
CGCGATCCGAGCTGGGCGATCGCGCAGGCAAAGCGATTTCTCGATGCAGGCGCTGAGATCATCATGATCGAGAGCGAAGGCATCACCGAGAATGTCGATCCGTGGCGAACAGAGGTGCCTGCGCGATTCATCGATGAAATAGGGATGGAGAAACTCATGTTCGAAGCGGCTGATCCCGAGGTGTTCGCCTGGTACATCAAAAACTACGGCGCGGACGTGAATCTCTTCGTCGATCATAGCCAGATCGTTCAGTTGGAATGCTTGCGCGCCGGCATCTGGGGCACAAAGAGCTTGTGGGGCCGCGTCGTGACTTATAAGGAGTCGCGCAAATAACCTCGCGACGCGAGCGATTGAGATCAATCGTTCCTACCTAATGTTTGCTTTTCACCGAGGTGATCGACGAGCCAACTGCTCGCCAGTTTTGCGACTTGTTCTAGCGCGCCTGGTTCTTCAAAGAGATGCGTTGCGCCAGGAATGATCTCCAGCTTCACCTTGCAGCGCATATGATCCCGGGCCTCCTCGTTTAGTTCGATCACAATGTCGTCTTCGCCGCCGACGATGAGCAGCGTCGGCGCTTGCACTTTAGGTAACGCTGCGCCTGCAAGATCTGGACGGCCACCGCGCGAAACCACCGCGCCGACCTGTTGTGCTAACTCCGCCGCCGCAACCAGCGCCGCGGCTCCGCCGGTGCTCGAGCCGAAATAGCCAATGCGCAAATTGCGCGTTTGCTGTTGCCGCTTTGCCCAGTTCGTCGCGTGAACAAGCCGCTCCGCAAGCAGTTTAATATTGAATCGAAGTTCGGCGGTGCGTGCGTCGATCGCTTCCTCTTCCGGCGTAAGCAGATCGAAGAGAAGCGTCGCCAATCCGGAATTGTTGAGCACGCGCGCGACGAATTGATTACGCGGACTGTGCCGGCTGCTGCCACTGCCGTGCGCGAAAAGCACCAACGCAATCGCATAGTCGGGCAGACTCAAGTTTCCCTCAAAGGACACGGACCCGGCCGAAATGCGCACCTCGTTCAAGCGCATCATGCAGTTCGCTGCGCCGCGCGTGAGAGCAACTCGCGCACTTCTTCATCGCTCGTCTGCGAGAAATCTTCGTAATATTGACCGACCGCCTGGAAAAATTCAGGGGTAATTGCGCAGATTGTCTCGTCCGCCTCCTGCTCAAGCTCCCTGCACGTATCCGGTGCGCCCACTGGCGCTGCCACGACAATTTTCGCAACGCCGCGCTGACGTAATGCCGCGACTGCCGCCCGCATGGTTGCGCCCGTGGCAAGACCGTCGTCGACCAAAATGACGACTCGGTCGCGCAGTTCCGGTGCTGGACGTCCGTCGCGGTAAGTTTGTTCACGTCGCTCGAGCTCGACGGTCTCCTTTTCTGTAACCGATTCGATTAGTTGATCCGCATTGGGTAAAGCGCGTACGACATCTTCGTTTAGGACGCGCACCCCACCGGAGGCGATCGCACCGGCCGCGAGCTCCTCAAAACCAGGCACGCCCAGTTTGCGTACGACGAAGACATCCAGAGGGGCGCCCAGCCGCTGCGCAACTTCATATGCGACAGGCACACCGCCGCGCGGCAGGCCGAGCACGACCACATCGCTGCGGCCGGCGTAGTTTTCCAGCTTTTCCGCAAGCAACCGGCCAGCTTCCGCTCGATTTGGGAAAGCTCTTTCCATGCGGCGCTTCCGTTTTTTAATCGGTTCCTTGAGATGCAGGAGAAATCTTCATTTGTGATTTCGCTTCTCGACGCTGCGTCGCGTGTTTCCCGCTCGCCACGCCCGCGAGAATCAAGATCGCGGAAGGGGTGGGATTCGAACCCACGGTGGGTCGCCCCACGCTCGATTTCGAGTCGAGTGCCTTAAACCGGACTCAGCCACCCTTCCCGGTTCCTCGTATTGTCGATGTTAATTTAAACCGATCAATGTTACATCGAAGGTTTAGCGAAAGAAGCGCAAGGCTCCCTGTGAGGCACAACTTTCTGAAAAATGTCACAATTTTAGGCTTGCCTAAGGTGCTTCCCGTACTGCATATTGTATGTCCGCTGGACAACAGCGCTATTACTTGTTGTTGACTGGAATTCACAGGTTATTAGCTCCGCTGTTCACGACTATCCGCACCTGATTCACAAACCTCAACCTGCTTCACCGCCATGATTCAACTAAAACCTGGAATTCCGCCTGCCTCGCTTAATCAACCGCGTTCATCAGCCGACCGTCAGACAAACAAGACGGCGAAAAAGACAAATACAGGTCTGCACTTTGAGCGCGTCTTTAGTGATGTCACGCTCTCACCTTTCGATCAGATCCAATGGGAACGGCGCACAGCCGAGATCACCGATGACAGTGGTAAAGTTATTTTCAAGCAAGACGACATCGAAGTCCCAAAAAGCTGGAGCGCGCTCGCGACGAAAATAGCGGTCTCAAAATATTTTTACGGCGATATCGGGAACGGCACCGACCCCTACAAAGGCGGACGAGAGACTTCGGTGCGGCAATTGATTCATCGCGTCACGCGCACAATCGCAGATTGGGGGATAGCGGACGGTTACTTCGCGGATACCCAAGCCGCGGAAGTTTTCCATAACGAACTGACCTGGCTCTGTCTGAATCAGTTCGGTGCATTTAACTCGCCCGTCTGGTTCAATGTCGGTTTGTATCACCAGTATGGCGTAGGCAAAGGTGCGGGAGCCGGCAATTATTTTTACAACCGGGAGACTGGCGAGGCTGAGCGCGCCATATCGCAATACGAATACCCGCAGGGAAGCGCATGTTTTATTCAGAGGGTAGACGACACGATGGAAGACATCATGCGGCTGGCGACGAGTGAGGCGATGCTCTTCAAGTATGGGAGCGGCACGGGCACTGATCTTTCTTCCCTAAGATCGACAAGAGAAAAATTGAGCGGCGGCGGCAAGCCGAGTGGCCCGCTCTCGTTTCTAAAGGTTTACGATCAGGTTGCGAATGTGGTGAAGAGCGGCGGCAAAACGCGGCGTGCCGCCAAGATGAACACACTCAAGGATTGGCATCCCGACATTGAGGAATTCATCGACGCGAAGCAGAAAGAAGAAAAAAAAGCGTGGGCGCTGATCGAGCAAGGTTACGACGGCAGTTACAACGGCGACGCGTACGGCTCGGTCATGTACCAAAATGAAAACCTCAGCGTGCGGGTGAGTGACGAGTTCATGGAAGCTGCGCTCGAAGGTCGCGAGTGGTGGACACGACGCATTCGCGATGGGAAGCCATGCGAGCGCAAAGATGCTCATACCCTGTTGCGCAAGATCGCCGAAGGAACACATGTCTGCGGCGACCCTGGGATGCAATTCGATTCCACGATCCACAAATGGCACACCTGCAAAGGCACGGACCGGCAAAATTCCACCAACCCCTGCTCGGAATATCTCTTCCTCGATAACACCGCCTGCAACCTGGCATCGCTCAACTTGATGAAGTTCAAGACTTCGGACGGCGACTTTGATGTCGAACGGTTCAAGGCGGCAGTACGCATTTTCATCACCGCCCAGGAAATCATCGTGGACAACGCGAGTTACCCGATCAAAGAAATCGCGGAGAACTCCCATATTTTCCGCACACTCGGACTCGGCTACGCGAACCTCGGCTCGCTGATCATGAGCTACGGTTATGGTTACGACAGCGTGGAAGGCCGGGCACTTTGTGGAGCAATCACCGCCATTATGACCGGCGAAGCTTACGAGCAAAGCGCCCGCTTGGCGCAGGCGATGGGACCGTTCCCTGGCTACCGCGACGCGAGTGCCAGTGGCGTGCCGAAACCGGTCGCCAAAGATAACGTCGCGTCGATGCTGAAAGTGATCGAGCTGCATCGCTGCGCGGTACGCGAAATCTCGGACGTGAAGGAGTTTGCGCACTTGAAAGAAGAAGCCGCGAAAGTTTGGGACAGCGCAGCGGAAATCGGAAAGCGCTACGGTTATCGTAACGCACAAGTCACCGTCCTCGCACCGACGGGTACAATCAGTTTCCTAATGGATTGCGACACCACCGGGATTGAACCGGACATCGCGCTGGTGAAGTATAAGCTGCTCGCAGGCGGCGGAATGCTCAAGATTGTCAACCAGACGGTCAGACCCGCGCTCGAAAAACTGGGTTACATTTCCGAAGAGATCGAACGGATCATCGCGCACATCGACGCGTTCGATACGATCGAAGATGTGGCCGATACCGATGGATCGGCAATCTCATCTGGGCTGAAACCAGAGCATTTGTCGATTTTTGATTGCGCGTTCAAGCCATTCAAAGGCGAACGCAGTCTCAAGTACATGGCACACCTGCGAATGATGGCTGCGGCGCAGCCGTTCCTCAGCGGTGCGATTTCAAAAACGGTTAACATGCCGGAAACAGCCACGGTTGACGACATTATGAACACCTACGTGGAGGGGTGGCGGCTCGGATTGAAATCGATCGCGATTTATCGCGACGGCTCGAAGCGTTCCGCGCCTCTCAATACGCGCAAGACAAAGCACATGGGCGCAGTAGAAGACGTCGGTGTTGTCTTGGATGTCACGCCTGAGCGCGAGCAGTTCGAGAAGCGCATTCTCGAACTGGAGGAAGAACTGGGAACGGTCCGCAGTCGGCTGGATCAACCCATCCGGCATCGTATGCCGGACACGCGGATGTCGCTCACACACCGGTTCGAGATTGCCGGACATGAAGGTTATATTACAGTCGGTTTATACGAAGATGGTCAGCCGGGTGAACTCTTTATCACGATGTCAAAGGAGGGAAGCACGATTGGCGGGTTGATGGATACGGTCGGCACTCTCACCTCGATTGCCCTGCAGTATGGCGTGCCGCTCGAGAGCCTCGTGAAAAAATTCGCTTACCAACGATTTGAACCGAGCGGCTTCACAAAGAATCCCGACATTCGAAACGCAACCAGCATCACTGACTATGTTTTTCGCTGGCTCGCCTGCCAGTTCATCAAAGGTTACAAGGAAGCCACCTCACCAACACGCGGACAAACGGAATTGCCGTTGAAAGAAATTCCGGAGATGGAGAAAAAGGCGCTCAATAGACCCGTCTCCGATCTGGCGCGGACAGGCGAAAAGGAGCTGATCGACGTAATCATAAGTCATTCACCGAACGAAGGCTCGCCGCAGGTAGTGGACAACGGCAGCAGCCATGCCGACCGAGTGCAAGAGGCGCTCGGAAATATGTTCATGGACATCGTCTGTTCGCATTGCGGCAGTGACAAAGTGATCCGTGCTGGCGCATGCGGCGTTTGTACTGAGTGCGGAACTAGCCAGGGATGCAGCTAGGAGACGCTTCAACACAGAAGTTTCAACAGCTCCAATTTACCAGCTCCGATCCACGCCACGATTCGCAAGCTTGTTTAACGACCGCATCCCCGTGAGTGGACACGGGGGCCGTGTTCGCTACAGTGCGTGACCGCCATCTTCGGCGGCAAATTTTTTATGAACAAAGTCGAAGCGCAGCGGCAAAAGGAAATTCAGCAGGCGGAGGAACTCCTCTTCGGGGGGCCGCAGGCACTTGGCTTCGCGAAAGGCCTTTTCCAAGGTCATTTCGTTGCCGATTGGGTGATGCCTTATCCGCGCATCCCGGCAACGCAGCAAGCCGAGTTGGATGGAACTCTTATCGAGCTCCGCCAATTTCTCGACGAACATCTCGACCCCGCCGAGATAGAGCGACAAGCAGATATCCCGCGCGACGTCATCGATGGACTGGGACGCGTCGGGGTGCTTGGTGCGACCTCCCCAGTGGAATATGGCGGACGGGGTTTTACGCAGATGGTTAACTGCAAACTTCTGGAAGAAATTGGCCATCGCTGCGCATCGACATCGGTTTTCGTAAACGCGCATCATTCCATCGGGATTCGCGCGCTGCTGCTTTTCGGAACACACGAGCAAAAGCAGAGATGGCTTCCTAAATTATCGACTGGCGAACAGCTCGGTGCATTCGCATTGACCGAGCGTGAAGCGGGCTCCGATGCGGCGAACGTACAAACGCAAGCGCGTCCAAGCGAGGACGGCTCATATTTTATTTTGAATGGCGAAAAGCGTTACATTACCAACGCGGGAATTGCGCAAGTTCTGACAGTGATGGCGCGCACGCCGATGCTGGGATCAGATAAAACGGCGATCACGGCATTCCTGGTTACGCCGGACATGCCGGGATTCACGATATTAGAGGCCCGAATGCCGAAAATGGGAATCCGCGGGACCGCAACCGGACGATTTGCCCTGCGGGACGTCAAAGTCCCGAAAGAAAATATCCTCGGCCCTATGGGTAAAGGTCTGAAAGTGGCGCTGATCGTGCTCGATTT
>QHON01000190.1 GCA_003218815.1 Verrucomicrobiota bacterium | reverse complement strand
GCGCTTCTTCGTCCTTCATCGACTGCAAAAGCGACTCTGCTTGACGTTCGGTCATTTGATCTTCCTTTTCCGGTTCGGCCTCGGCGATCTGCGCATTCTTATCGGGTGATTTTTTTGACTCGTCCTTGCCAGCTCCTTTTACTTCACCGGCCAATTTTTTCTGAGGCGATTCTGTTGGAATAGCAGAAGGCGTTGGATTTTCTTCCGCTCCTTCGCCGCTTCCAGGGGAGGGCGATGGCGAAGGCATGTCGTTTCCGTGGTCGCCGGGAGAGGGAGAAGGCTGTTCGCCTTCACCTGACTGTTCCTGGTTTTGCTTTTTCTCGCCCCGAGACGGGGAGGGTGATGGTTGGTTGCCCTGTTGTTGTTTCGATCGTTGCGGCTCGTTCTTCGCTTGGGATTGCTCCTTCTTTTCCTCCTCTTTTTGATCCTGACCGCGACCGGATTGGTTTTGTGATTGTTGATTTTTTGATTCCTGCTGTCCGTCTTTTTGTTGTTGCTGGGACTGGCTCTGCTGCTGCTGTTGCTGCTGCTGCTGCTGCTGCTGATCTTGCTTGGATTGCTGATTCTGCTGGTTCTGCTGGTTGTTCTGTTTGTTCTTCTGCTGAGGCGACGGCGAAGGCGAGGGCTGTTGCTGCGGTTGCTTCTTGTTCTTTAGTTCCTCGATTTTCTTCTTCACATAATCGTAGTTGTCCTTCGCTTCTTTATTTTGCGGTTCGAGCTTGAGCGTCTGCTGATAATGCTCGAGCGCATTTGTCCAATCGCTCAGCTTTTTGTCGTCGCTCTTCTGTGTTTCGCCGCGTTCGTAGAGCGTATTTCCGAGGTTATAATGACTTTTGCCTTGCAAGCCGGCGTCGGAGGAGAGCAAGGCCTGACTAAAGGATTCCAACGCTTTTCCATATTCTTCCGACTTGTAAGCAGCCGCGCCGGAATCGAACTGTAACTTATCCTCCGCCCGAGATTGCGGATGCATTTTTAGGGTTTGCTGAAACTGGCTATAGGCATCGCTGAATTTGCCGTCGCGATATGCGTCCAGTCCGGGAGTCGTGGCGAAACCGAAGTGGCAAAGGGCGATCCATAATGCTGCTGCTGCGGTTGCGATTTTTGCGGGAGCGCGAGCGAAAACTCTTTCGCGCGTACGCTTGCGCTCACCAATCAAGATCGACAAGGCAAGCGTGATAAGCGCTGTTCCCAGCGGCCATTCGTAGCGCTCAATTGGCCGCCGCGACAGGCGCACGTCCATCTCGGCCGCTTGCATTTTCGCGAGACCTTCGGTGTAGATCTGCTGCATCGTGCGCGGACCATTTTCCAAATGCAGATAAAATCCACCCGCGGCCTGAGCGATCTCGCGCAACCGTTTATCGTCTAGCTTTGATTTTACAACCTGCCCTGCCGAATCTTTAACGAAAGCCGTCTCGCCATCTTCACCGTTGACCGGGATGAGCGAGCCAGCCAGCGTCCCAACGCCGATGGTGAAAATGCGCACGCCAGCATCGGCGGCAGCCTTTGCGCTTTTCATCGCATCACCGCTCAACTCCTCGCCATCGGTGAAAATGACGAGCGCACGATTTCCCATTGCACTTTTCCCGAAACTTTGCGTGGCAAGGCTGATCGCCTCGGAGATATTTGTTCCCCCTTCGGGAATCGTCTTGGTATCGAGATCGTTGATCGATTCCATCACGGCTTCGTAATCGATCGTGAGCGGTGCCTGCAAAAAAGCGCGGCCGGCAAATGCAATCAGGCCAACGCGATCGCCCTGTAACTCATTGATCAGATCCCTCGCGGCAAGTTTGACCCGTTCAAGTCGATTAGGCTGCACGTCATTGGAAAGCATGCTCCGCGACGTATCGACCGCGATGAGTAAGTCGAGTCCTTTGCGCTTTACATCCTCAAACGTATAACTCCAGCGGGGCTGCGCCAGACTGATCACGGCAAGGGCAAGACCGAGCAACTGCAACGCAAATCTCAGGACCCGACGTGGACGATTTACCGTCCCCGCAAGCTGAGGCAGCAATCGCGCTGAAACAAACTCGCGCAAACGAATGATCCCGTGGCGCTCCGCACGAATAAACAACGCGACCAGCGCCGGGATCAAAAGCAATCCCCAAAGCCATTGCGATGCGCCAAAGGTCATAGGATCGATATCTTCTTCACGGCAACTTCTTCCAGACCGTTTGCGACAACAAGATCTGAGCGACCAGCAAACCGCAACCGCTCATCAGGCAAAGCGGGAAGAGATCGCGATACTGTTGGTATTTTTTCACGCTCACGGTCGATTTTTCCAGCTTGTCGATGTCGTGATAGATTTGTTCCAAGGATTTGGTATCTGTTGCCCGGAAAAACTGCCCATCGGCAATTTTCGCCACTTCTTTCAAACCCGTTTCGTTAAATTCAACGCGCTGGTTTTCATAAAGCATGTTGCCCAGGGCGTCCGTCAAAGGCCCTTTAGGCGTAAAGATAGGAGCCGGTGCGATTCCATTGATTCCGGCGCCAATGGCGTAGAAGTGAATTTTTAGCGCTTTCACCGCTTCGGCGGCAGTATTCGGCGGGATTTTGCCAGCATTATTTTCTCCGTCAGTCAAAAGGACGAGCACGTGGCTTTTTGAGCGTTTGTCATTCAGCCGATTCGCCGCCGCCGCCATGGCCGACCCGATGGCCGTGCCGTCTTCGACCAAGCCAATGCGCACTCTCTCCAAATTTTGCAAAAGCCAATCGTGATCCAGCGTCATTGGACTTACGACATATGGCCGCCCGGCAAAGGCAATGATACCGATGCGATCGTTGGGACGGCCTTCGATAAATTTGCGCGTTACTTCGCGGATCGCATCCACGCGCGTCGCTTCCTGACCGCCGATCGTAAAATCTTTCGTGAGCATCGATCCGGAGACATCAAGCACGAGCATAATGTCGATTCCGCTCGCGTCTATCTGAGTGAGACTCTTCCCAAGCTGCGGACGCGCGAGGGCAATAACGAAAATCGCCAGCGACGCGAGTAGCAGTGTCCGAAGAATTTTCCCGGCGCGGGCTGCGCTCTGTTTTCCAATGGCGCGAAAAGCAGATGTCGATGAGAACGTCAAGGCGGCAGCCGGACCGTGTTTCCCGCGCAAATACGCAAGCAATGGAATCGCGAGCAGGAGCAAGAGCAGCCACGGACGCCCAAACGTGAGGGCACTGTTTGCTCTCCACCAATCAAAAAGTTGCAAGTTGCCCTCCTTTCACAAATCGGGTTGCTTCTTCGAGTAACAACCGGCTGTCGGCCGCAGTCGCTTCATGACGCGCGAACTTGATCAGATCGCATCGATTCAGAAAATCTTCGAGCAACAACTTCTCATCGCTCGAAAACTGCGGCCTCTTTGCCAGCGCGTTTAAAAACTCCATCGATGTCTGCCGCGTCACGGGCAAGCCATGCTGTTCGGTTACGTAGCGACGAAGAATGTCCGACACGCGGATGCTAAACTGATACGGATTAAGCCGGTCGATCTGATCCCGCATCTGCTCAAGCGCTTCGAGCGCGCGGTCACGCGGCAACTGAGGCGGTCGCGGTCGTTTACGTTTTTGCGCGATCAACCAAACAACCAACCCGGTGATTGCCAGGGCAAAAAACGTCCCGACGAAAATCAGCCACGGCGGTATTAGCGAATAATCGACAGGTGGGGCAATATCGTGAAATTCTTCCGCCGCCAAAATGGACATGAACAAAATCGACATCGTCACTCACCGAATAGATAAACGGCGTTCGCGTTGTTTGAAGAACGAGCGGAGCGCTGGCAAATAATCCCTTCCTGTCTGGAGCGCGATCGCGTCGATGTTATTCCGCCGGAGCGTGCGCGAGAGATCGGTTTCGTGTTCGTCGACCAGTTCGCTAAAGCGCCCGCGCGTCCGGCGATCGGCGGTATTGATCTCAATCTGTTCGCCGGTCTCGGCATCTTCCAGCGTGATGATGCCAATGTTTGGCAACACCTTCTCCCGTTCGTCGCGAATATGGATTGCAATGAAATCATGACGCCGTCCGCTCACCGCCAGCGCCCGCGAGAAATCCGGCGCTTGAAAATCCGAGATAAAAAATACGACTGCCCGCCGAGTGACGATGTTATTTAAGTAATCGAGCGCCAGCGCGGGTTCTGTGCCGCGTCCCTGCGGTTGGAAAAACAAAATCTCCCGGATGAGCCGCAAGGTGTGCGACCGGCCTTTCTTGGGTGGAATAAAAAGCTCGACCCGATCGGTAAAGAGAATGAGCCCGACCTTGTCGTTGTTCCGGATCGCGCTAAAGGCGAGCAAACAGGCCACTTCCGCCGCCAACTCGCGTTTCGATTGCGTGGTGCTCCCGAAATTTCCTGAGGCACTTACATCGACGACAAGAATCACCGTAAGCTCACGTTCCTCGGTAAATTTTTTCACATACGCGGTACCCAGCCGAGCAGTCACATTCCAATCAATCGTGCGAATTTCGTCGCCGGGCTGATATTCCCGCACATCTTCAAAATTCATCCCGCGGCCTTTGAAAACACTGTGGTAATCACCGGCGAACGCGGTCTCGACCAAGCCGCGTGTCTTGATCTCAAGTGTGCGGATCTTCTTAAGGATCTCGGCCGGAGTTTGTCGCCCTTCTTCCATCGACAAGGTTATGGCACCGGAAGTCCTGCAAAAATTCGCTCAATAATTGTTTCACTCGTGACCGACTCGGCTTCGGCTTCGTAGCTGACGATGATGCGATGCCGTAGCACATCGGGGCCGATGCTTTTCACATCCTGGGGTGTGACGTAACCGCGCCCGTTTAGGAAGGCGTGGGCGCGTGCACCAAGCGCGAGATAAATTGTCGCCCGGGGCGATGCGCCGTAACGGACGAGTCCTTCCAGCCTCAAGTTATAGGAGGCGGGCTCACGCGTCGCCCAGACAACATCGACAATGTAATCTTTTACCCGATCGTCGATGTAGATGCTGTTTACCACTTCGCGTGCGGCGATGATCTGCTTTGGGTCGATCACTGGATTCACGCGCAGATCGGGGGCCGATGTCGCCATCAAATCGAGGATCTGTCGCTCCTCCGACTTTTGCGGATAGCCAATATTCAACTTCAACATGAAGCGATCCAATTGCGCCTCCGGTAACTGATAAGTCCCTTCCTGCTCGAGCGGGTTTTGCGTCGCCAAAACCAGAAACGGATCGGACAGCGGATAAGTCATTTCGCCGATCGTGACCTGCCGTTCTTGCATCGCCTCCAGCAACGCGCTCTGCACTTTTGCGGGCGCGCGATTGATTTCGTCGGCCAGAATTAGATTCGAAAAAAGTGGTCCGAGCTTCGTCGTAAATTCGCCCGTGCGCGGGTTGTAAATGAGCGTACCGATCAAGTCCGCTGGCAAAAGATCGGGCGTAAATTGCAGTCGTTGAAACCCGGTTTGAATACATGAGGCCATCGTTTTTACCGTTAGCGTTTTGGCCAGCCCGGGAACCCCCTCGAGCAAGATGTGACCGTTTGCGAGCAGACCCAGCAAAAGACGATCAACCAGGTACTTCTGGCCAACCACTACATGACCAACCTGCTGGCGCAATGCCGGGATCCATTGGCCCAGTTCTCGTACTTCCTGGGTAATTTCCTGCGTTGATTTCATTCGTGTGATGTCAGACAGACGCGAAATAAGAATGTTCGATTAAACAGCCGTCCAACGTGCGCCGGATCGACAATTACTTCCGTCGCTTTTCCTGACGTGGGCGGCACGTCAGAATGACGGGAAGCCCAGGGTATGGTTGCGCTTTGCGAATGCGCGTTTCGAGGTAGCGGTGGTAAGTTTCGCTCAATAAACGAGGCTCGTTCACAAAAAGGACGAACTTCGGAGGTTCGATTGCAGCTTCCGGGTTCCCGCCCGCCTGCGCGGCATAGAGCAGTTTCAAGCGTCGACCGGAAATCATCGGCGGCGGATTAGAAGCAAAGGCCGACCGGAGCAATCTGTTTAGAATCCCGGTGCCGATGTGCTCCCTGGCTGCGCGCCGAACTTTTGCGATGAACTCAAATAATTTCTCGATGTTTTCTCCGGTTAGCGCAGAGGCAATCAGAACCGGCGCGTAGTCGAGAAAGAAAATTCTCGCACGCGTTTCTTCG
>QHON01000189.1 GCA_003218815.1 Verrucomicrobiota bacterium | reverse complement strand
GAAAACGAAACGCCGGTTGGATTTGCGGTTTTCTTTCACAATTTTTCGACATGGCTCGGTCGCCCAGGCCTTTATCTTGAAGATTTGTTCGTGAAGCCAGAAGCCCGCGGAAAAGGCTATGGTCGCGCCCTGCTTGTGCAGCTGGCAAAGATTGCGCGCGAGCGCTGTTGCGGTCGAATGGAATGGGCCGTCCTCAATTGGAACGACCCTGCGATCCAATTTTATCGCAAGCTCGGTGCGAAACCGATGGATGAATGGACTGTATTCCGATTAACGCGCGATGGGATCGCGAGACTCGCGGAGACGGAGCAAGTCGAGCAAGAGCAAGAGTAAGAAGAAGAATCAGGTGGCGCAGGAAAAAACAAAGATCGAGGACTACGCGTTTCTCAGCGATACCCAAACCGGCGCGCTGGTGAGCCGGGACGGATGCGTCGATTGGCTTTGCTTTCCCCGGTTTGATTCACCGGCGTGCTTCGCCTCGCTGCTGGGCGATACGAAAAACGGACACTGGCGATTTTTTCCCGAGGAAAAGATCGATCAGACGCGTCGTCGGTATCGAGGCGAGACACTCATTCTGGAGACAGAAATTGAAACCAAAAGTGGCGCCGCGCGCTTGATCGATTTCATGCCCCCGCGCGGCGAGAATCCCGACATTATTCGGATCGTCGAAGGGTTGCGTGGGAAAGTATCGATGCACATGGAGCTGATCGTCCGGTTTGACTATGGGCAGATCGTTCCATGGGTTCGGAAACGTCACGACGGACTCGAGGCGGTTGCCGGACCTGACGGTTTGATTTTGCGGACGCCGATTGAAACCTACGGCAAAGATTTAACGACGGTCGGCGAGTTTACGGTGACGAAAGGGGATCGCGTCCCATTTGTCCTCACTTGGTTCTTATCGCACAGGGACCCGCCCAGAAAAGTCAATGCTGAGCATGCTCTGCGCGACACCGAAAAATACTGGAAAGCATGGTCGGAGCAATTTCGAGGACAAGGCGAATGGCGTGACGCTGTGATGCGCTCGCTAATCGTGCTCAAAGGATTAACGTATGCGCCTACTGGTGGCCTCGTCGCCGCGGCTACGACGTCGTTGCCTGAGCAAATCGGAGGCCCGCGCAACTGGGACTATCGCTACTGCTGGTTGCGCGACGCCACGTTCGCTTTGCTCTCGCTGTTGCGTTCCGGTTATCGCGAGGAAGCCAAATCCTGGCGGGAATGGCTGTTGCGGGCTGTCGCTGGAAGCCCTGCACAGATGCAGATCATGTACGGCGTTCGCGGCGAACGCCGCCTCGACGAACTTGAAATTCCTTGGCTGTCAGGCTACGAAGGCTCGAAGCCGGTGCGCATTGGCAACGCTGCATCAAGCCAATTTCAGCTCGATGTTTATGGCGAGGTGCTGGCGGCGATGTGGCAGGCGGATCGCCTGGGAATCAAATTGGAAGAACCGGATTGGGCCCTGATGGTTCAGCTGATGAAATTTCTGGAATCAAACTGGCAGAAACCAGACGAAGGAATCTGGGAAGTGCGCGGCGGACGAAAACATTTCACGCACTCGAAAGTGATGGCGTGGCTGGCATTCGATCGCGCGGTAAAACTTGTTGAGGATTGCGGATGCGCTGCCGGCGAGCATCTAGTTCGCTGGCAAAAAATTCGAGACGAGATTCACGCGGAAGTCTGCGACCGCGGGTACAACGCGCGCAGGAAAGCCTTCACCCAGGTTTACGGCTCCGATGCCTTGGACGCGAGCCTTCTTACCATACCGCTAGTCAGCTTTTTGCCCGCAACTGACGAACGGGTCCGCAATACCATCGAGGCCATCGAACGCGAGTTGATGCAGGACGGTTTCGTTCTGCGTTACCGGCCGGAGCAATGCGGCGTGGACGGATTACCCGGCCGTGAAGGGGTTTTTATTCCTTGCTCTTTCTGGCTGGCGGATTGCCTGCATCTCCTCGGCCGAAAGAAAGAGGCGCGCGAATTGTTTGAGCGCTTGCTCGACCTGCGAAACGACTTGGGACTTCTTTCCGAGGAATACGATCCGCGCGAGAAACGGCAGCTTGGAAATTTTCCGCAGGCATTTTCGCACGTCGCGCTCATTCGTGCCGCGCGAATCCTCCGCGATGAAGACGTGCTGCTCCGTTCAGAAGATTAAGCTCGACCTTCGGTGGAAGAGACGAGACGCCGGATCAAATCCTCAATAGCGACAATTCCGCGCAAACCTTTCTTATCATCCAGGACAACAGCCAGCCCAAGACGCGCGGCGCGCAATCGTTGGACAATACGGTAGGCTGGTTCCTCCTCGGTGGTCAGAACGATTCGCCGCACGTAATTGCCCAGCGGCTTGGTTCCATTTCGTTCGAGCAGAATATCGAGAACGTTGACCAAGCCGGTGGGCTGACCTTCGCGCGTAATCACAGGCAGACGATCCAGACCTGAAGATGCGCTCAGCTTAAGCGCTTCCTCGGGCGATGCGCCCGGTCGGACCGTGACGATATTCGCGAGAGGCACCATTACGTCGCGCGCCTTGATGTTCCAGAAGTCAACCACATTGTGAATCATTGCGCGTTCGGCAGCGGTGAGAGATCCCTCACGTTCACTTTGTGCTGTGATCTGCTTCAGCTCGTCGCGGGCGGCAAACAGCCGAGCGTGTTTCGCCGCGCGCCTTGGCAGGAACAGTCTTCCCAAGCGCGCGCCGACCTCGAATATCGGCCAAAGCAGGATTGATAGAAATTCCAATATGCCGGCAAGGCGTGCCAAAGCATGGAACGGAAATCGCCGGCAAAGCGATTTAGGCAGGACCGAAAGCAGAAAGAGATATACCGGAAATGCGATTACCAGCGCGAAGAAATATCCGGCATACCCGAACGATCGAACCAGTTCCCACGTTAGTAAGAGCAGACCGAGAATGTCCGCCGCATTTGTGAAGAACAAAACCGTTACGAGCAGGCGCTCCGGATGTTTTAACAGACGATTGAGTCGCAGGGCCGCGGGCACACGACGCTTCACATTTTGGCGTAATCGCACCGGATCGATCGAAAGTAGCCCGCTTTCGATCCCGTTGAAGAAGAACGAAACAGTCCAGCAGCAGAAAATGACGAATGCGACTATCATGCTGCAGCGCTGGAGCGGTCCGGGCTTTCGTCAATGTCCGCGCCGGTGGTTTTTTCCAGCAGAATCTCCTCAATTCGTTTACGCCCAGCCTTACGCACCGTGATGGCTAGTCGTGGAATCTCGAGTTTCGCCCCCGAAGCCGGCAAATAACCCAGCCGTGTGAATACAAATCCACCGATGGTGTCAATTCCTTCCGCCTCAATTTGGAAACCCAGATGTTCGCTTAAATCGTCGAGCCGCGCGTTTCCGCTCACGAGAAATTTTCCATGTTCGAGCGGCTCGATGTAAAGATCGACATCTCCCCGCGGAAGCGCATCACTAATGATTTCCTCCACGATATCGGACATCGTGATAATTCCTTCGGTGCCACCAAATTCATCTATCACCACCGCCATTCCCTGGGGATGAGTCAGAAACAGTTTGAGCAAGTCCAACGCGCGCATCGTCTCGGGCACAAAGGAGGGAGCGATTAATTTTTCCGTGTAATGGTCCGACGGCTCGAGCAGGAACATTTTCACGTCGATGATCCCGAGGATCTGATCGGGCGTGTCCGCATAGACTGGAACACGGCGGTGTCGTTTTTCCTTCAACCGCGCGATCACCTCTCCATTCGTCAAATCGTCTGGCAGGGTGAAACTATCGACGCGTGGGGTCATGCAATCTTTCGCGGTCTTATCACCGAGTTTGATGATTTCATGAATCATCTCAGCTTCTTCTTCCTGCAATGCGCCTTCCTCTTCGCCCATTTCAACCAGCGTTCCCAACTCCTCGTCGCTCAATCGCTGGCGGGTGCGCAGATGCAATGGCGTGAGGCGATCGACAACTAAGGCGCTAACCCTTTCAAGTCCGTGACCTACACGGTCAAGCAGCGGCACTGATATCTGCAACGTGAACGCTCCGATGGCGGAAAGCCGATAAGGCGCGGAAAGCGCCAGGAGCTTCGGAATCAGATCGCAGAGCAACACGACGATTGCAAAGATCACAATTGCTGCCAGCCACTGCGGAATACGTGTTGCCAATGGACCTTCCCATAAGAAAAAAAGACACAAAATTACCAGCGGGACTTTCACCAGTCCGTCACCCAGGAGCAGCATGTTGAGAACATGGCGCGGATTTTTGCGGAAGAGCTGTATGAATTTACTGAGCCCGGCACGATGCTCCTCCAAGCGTCGGAGCTGATGGGGTCTGAGCGAAAAGAGGGCCGTTTCCAGTCCCGAAAAAAGGGCAGAACAGAGGATCAAAATTGAGATGACGACTAGCAGAATTGCCAAAGCCGCGCCTGTTATCATCTATCGTGGCACGAGCCATCCGGGCCGTGACAATTGGCCGGGTGAATCCTGTGCCACCTTCCCTCTGGAAAACTACTGCGTGTTGGTTTGCTCATCATCTGAGCCGCGAGCAAATTAAGCCCTCTATGAGCAAAGGCGAGAGGATTTCGCGATTCGTGGCTGAGTTGACTGCTGAAAATGGCGATCCAAACCAGACCGAGATCGCAAAGCATCCATTTTATCGCGCCTTTTTTCAGTGCTGGAACGAGCAGCGGTATTATGAAGCGCACGACGTTCTCGAGCAGCTTTGGTTGAACGCCAATACAAACGATGACCATTTTTTTAAAGGGCTCATCCAGGCCGCGGGCGCCTTCGTTCATCTCCAAAAAAATTTCGAGCACCCAACCCATGCGAAACACAGCCGGCGTTTGCAGCCGGCGGTGCGACTCTTCGGATTAGCTGAGCGCAACTTATCGACCTTCCCTCGGCAACATCATGGGCTCAACCTCGCCGCGCTCTGCCAGCTTTTACGCTCCTGCGCCGATCAAATCGTCGCCTCTGATTATAAAACCAATCCGTGGTCGCCGAAGACCGCGCCGAAATTAGAATTGAATCTCAGGTAGGGGCGGCTCACAGAACGGCCCAAGTAGGCGATTAAGTCAATCGCCTAATTGGTAAAAATTAGTTTCATGCCGGCAACCATTAGAACCGTCGCTAGCATGAGCGAGATGATACGCGCAGGAAAATGGCGACTGCCGAGATTAGAACCAATCAGGCCGCCGACGATCGCAGCGGCCGCAAGGAAAATACCGAGCGAAGGAATCGAGTGCTTTGCCGTAAAGTAACCGGCCAGTCCACTGAGCGAGTTCACTAAAATGAACAACGCCGAAACAGCGGCAGCCTGGCGGATATGCGCCCATCGGCAAAAGAGGAGGAGCGGCGTAAGAAAAATTCCTCCACCGGTCCCGGTTAGGCCGGAGAGGAATCCAATACCCGCTCCCACGCCAATCGCTGTCGAAGGCGAAGGCGAAATCACCGCCGGCGGATCGAAACGACGAAAGATTAGCCGCACCGCCGAAAATAGAAGCACCAGACCGATCAGGATTTTTAGAACGGACGCGGACGGTTGCAGATAACCCCCGAAATACGCAGCCGGAACTGAAAGCAACGCAAATGGCCAGAATAATTTCCAATCAAAGTGGCCGGCACGCCAAAATTGGAGTGCGCCGATGGACGCGACCAGGATGTTGAGCACTAAAGCAGTCGGTCGAATAATGGCGGGAGCAATTCCCCCCAGCGTCATGATTGCGATGTATCCCGACGCTCCCGCATGACCGACTGACGAGTAGAGAAACGCAATCACGCCGACGGCCAGGAGAAGAAAGATGAGATGTGCGTAGTCCATTCCGTTCAGTCGTGGTTTATTTCCCAAGTTGCGATGATTAGCGTGCTTGAGGCGTCCGTCGCGATTTTGTGGGCGGAGCTTCATATGTTGACAACAGCATGACAAGTCCCTTCCGCTTTGGAATTCTCGCACTAACGTGCTTAGTGACGTCGAACCGCATTGTTGCCGGCCCCGCGCCTGGAGTTTCAGAGCATACAAACCGGCTTGCGCAGGAGAAATCGCCTTACCTTCTTCAGCACTCGCATAATCCGGTCGATTGGTATCCGTGGGGTGAGGAAGCTTTCGCCAAGGCCCGTCGCGAGGACAAACCTATTTTTCTCTCGATCGGCTACTCCACCTGCCACTGGTGTCACGTGATGGCGCATGAATCCTTCGAGAACGAAGAAGTGGCCGCGACCATGAATCGTGAGTTTGTGAACATTAAAGTGGATCGGGAAGAGCGCCCCGATGTCGATCGCGTTTACATGACGTTCGTGCAGGCGACCACTGGCGGCGGTGGCTGGCCGATGAGCGTCTGGTTAACGCCGGATTTAAAGCCGTTCGTTGGTGGAACGTACTTTCCGCCCGAAGACCGCTACGGTCAGCCCGGGTTCAAAAAGGTTCTCGAGCGGATCGCAGCCGCTTGGAAACAGGACCACGAGAAGATTGCCGGTCAAGGCGCGAGGATCGTCGAGGCCTTACGCGAAGCGCAAACTGCGCAACCAGCCGCTGCGGAAAAGATCGACGCAAAAATTTTGAGTGCTGCTTACGAACAATTATCTCGCAGCTTCGATGCTCGTGATGGTGGGTTTGGCAGCGCGCCAAAATTCCCACGCCCGGTCACGTTAAATTT
>QHON01000172.1 GCA_003218815.1 Verrucomicrobiota bacterium | reverse complement strand
TTCTCGCGCTGGCTCGTGCGATTGAAAACCAAAGCTATCTCATTCTCGCGAATCGAGTCGGGACAGATGACGGAGTTACTTTCTGCGGGACATCCGCGATTATCGATCCGTCCGGTGCGATCGTAGCGGCTGCGTCGATTGATCGCGAAGAGCTTATCCAGGCTGAGATTTCAGAGGACGTGATCAAGTCCGTTCGAAATCGCATGGCCGTCTTCGCACATCGGCGGAAAGATCTGTACTAATTACAACCAATTTAGGCGAGGAGACCGATCCACTAATGTGATGAAAACGAAAGGCCTGAATCTCTGCTTAACGACGTTAATCGCCGCGGCCTTCTCGTTATGTGCGGCGAGCGCAGCGTCAAACGAGGCCGAGACCTCGACACCGCAGCAGGTGTTCGATTCAATGCGCGAGAGCTTCAAGGCCGACAAGGCAAAGGGAGTGCATGCGCGTTATCAATGGGAGCTTAGCGGCCCGAACGGCGGTGAGTGGTGGATCGACGTGAACGACGGGACCTACAAAATGGGAAAGGGAAAGATCGACAATCCGAGCGTCACGTTCGTTACCAGCGACAACGATTGGGTTGCGATGTCGAATGGAAAACTTAAGGGCACGTGGGCCTATATGACCGGCCGCCTGAAAGTTCGCGGCCCGCAATCAGTCGCGCGAAAGCTCGACGAAATCTTCCCTTAAAATTTCGCTTCGACCTCGAACTTGACAAAGGGGGCAGGCCTCGTTTTGGCACTCGCTTCAGCCCGAAAGAAATCGAAGTCGCGTCTAACCGTGCAGCCGCCGCCGAGCGTGATCTCAAACGGCTTGAAGCCCGAGTAACTCACCTGTGCGCCGACACGGTCCTCGCTGTATTGAACCCATGCGTCGTGTACTTGCAGCTTCCTTTCTGGCGTTATGACATCCTCGGTGCGATAACTTTCGTAAAACAAATTTCCAAAGATGCGAAATTCCCAATCATCACTGGGATTATAAACCAAAGCAGGTTTTGGGAAGACGCCTTCCAGACGCAAGTGATCGGTGAAGAGCCAGATGATGCCACCGCCGGGAGCAACTATAGGAGTCTGGTTAAGCGCGAAGCCCACGCCAACCACGGCAAAGATTTTGTCTTTCTTTAGCGGAAACGTGACGAACGCCTTGGCTGGTATATCGAACGCATTGTCGGGGTTATTTTGGAAATAGACTCCTGGATCAATCTCGATACCCGCGCCGGCATGATCGTGTACCACATATTCAAACGCCAGTAGAGCGTGCGCGGTTTGGAGATGATCGGGCAAACCATTATCGGTGCCACCGAAATCAAATCGCTCGTATTCAACTCCTGCCCGGAAATACCACTTACCGGTGACGAGGAAGCGATGCGAGTAACTAAAATCATTATAGAGCGAGGTGCCGTTACCAAAATCGCCGTGGACGTCGTAGAAATTGCTGCTAAACGTGTAGTCCATCTCATAATCGAACAGATTAAGGTGATTTTCTTCCGCTGGTGTGGGCGCGGGTTGGGCCTCGAAAGTTGGTGTGCCTGCGACAGCTGAGGCGGCGGCACTGAGAAACAGGCTGATAAAGAACAGTCGTATGTTTTTCATAGGTTAAGGTGCAGTCGATGTTGAATCGGATGAGCGATCTAATCCCGATGTATCGGATTGAAAATATTCTGGCAAGACATAATTCGAAAGAACTGCGAGGCGCGTCGCTGCGTTTTTTCAACCGTTGCTCGAATTCTGCAGCCGCTTTTTCCTGCCAGAGCCCCGGCTTGTCATGAGCTCGTTAGGTCGAAATTCGGATTGTGAACTCTCCCATGTTGATGCTGCTCTCTTTAGCCCTGCTGGTCGCGTGCGCCCATGAGCCGGAGTCGACCACTTTACCCAGGTTCAGCGCTTCATTGGCCGATCTACCGATTTGGGGATTTGAAATGTTTTCCCGTTTGACAGGTGTTAGATGGGCACTAGGTTCACTGGCTTTTTTGTGACAAACCCCCTCATTCTCCCCCAGAATTACGTGGCCTTCGCCATGGTCAACCCCCTTGCCGGGCCCGATCATGAAGTTGCGGGATGGTTCCACGCGCACCTGACGCGCGCGTTTGTCAGCGTGCTGCGAGCTTTTACCGAGTTCGGTTCAAGCGAGTGGATTGGAGCTGTCCTATTCTGCGCGGTGTTGTTTTTTGTCTGGAAAAAATGGTGGCCGTCGCTGGTCACATTGATTGTCGCTGTGCCGGGCGGGATGCTGCTCAACGAGCTGCTCAAGCAGTTCGTCCATCGACATCGTCCATTTGTTGACGGGCCGTTCGTCGATTGGTCGGGCTACAGTTTTGCCAGCGGCCATACCATCGGAGCCACTTTGCTTTACGGGCAGCTCGCTCTTTTCATCCTGCCGGCAATGAAGGCGCGACACTGGCGGAGGCTGACAGTTGCTAGCGCGGTATTGCTGATCGCCTTGGTCGGATTCAGCCGCATCGCGTTGGGGGCGCATTTTTTGACGGACGTGTTGGCAGCAATCGTGTTCGGCGTTCTCTGGTTGGCGTTTTGTTTATTTGTCGGCAAGCCGATGCGACGAAGCGTAGTCCTGACCCCTGGAGCGCCCCTTGTTAGCGAACCTGCCTTGGTGCGCGTCGAAGAGACAGGACCGCCTGCGCAAAGTCTCCTGAGCTGATCGGACGCTGTTCAGCGTAGATCTGCTCGCGTTTAGGATAGGCGCAACTTCTCACGCGCGCCCGAATTGTCTCGGAGAACGGATGAAAGCATTGGGCAAAATACACGTGACCGTATGGTTGTTTGGCCTTGCCGGAGCGGCGCTCTTCACGATCCTGCTCATCCGGCAAGGGCTGCCACAAGTCGGCGCAGCCTTCGCTGCTGCAGGTTGGGCCATTGCCGCAGTCGTAGCTTTCCATTTCGCAGTCCCAGTATTTCTCGACGCGCTTGCATGGTGGGTCCTTTTTCCAAAGGCCGAACGTCCCGCGCTGCGGCAACTGCTTTGGATGCGCTGGGTAGGTGAATCGGTCAGCACACTTGTGCCTTCCGCCGCAGTTGGCGGGGACATCGTGCGTGCGCGGTTGGCGGCGATTAACGGCACGCCCCTGCCGCTCGCGGCGGCAAGTGTGCTCGCGGACATTACGCTGGGGGTTTTCGTACAGATCGCTTTTACGCTGCTTGGCTTAGGCCTGATTGTCAGTATAACCGGACACAAAACCTTTGTCGGTCCCACCCTGGTTGGAGCGCTGATCGGGATCGTTGCCGTTGTCGGGTTCTATGTTGTCCAGCGACTGGGAATGTTTCGTTTCATCGGAGTGATCATCTCAAAGTTGGCTAATTCGCCGGAATGGCATTCGCTCGGGCAAAGCGGCGACACTCTGGACCGAACAGTTCGAAAATTGTACGCGCGCCGAGGCGGTGTCGTAGGATGCTGTTTGTGGACGACTGTTTCGCTTGTGCTTGGCTCGGGGGAAATCTGGATCGCTCTTCACGCAATCGGTCAGCACGCGACCTGGATTAACGCGCTCATTCTTCAAAGCGTTATTTTGACGATTCGCTCGGCGATGTTTCCCGTTCCGGGCGCGTTAGGAGTGCAGGAAGGCGGTTATCTTTTCGTCGGCAATCTTCTTGGCATTCCTGGAGACGCAGCTTTTGCCTTGTCACTAATCGCAAGAGTACGCGAACTCGCTCTTGGCATTCCAGGGCTCATTTCCTGGCAACTGATTGAGGCACGGCGCCTCTGGCGCGCCCGTTTGACCGCAACGGCGCGGTGATGTCTCAAATTGGCGACCACGTCTCGAAGCTTCTCCAGCCGCCGTTTTACTTTTGCCGGATTCGCGAAGCTTGTGCGAACGCCCCACCAAATCCACGCCGTGCCACTTGGAAGATCCAACTGATTTTTCAACTCGGCAATCACATCTAAACTATCATAAGCGTTAAGAAACCTGAGTGCGAAAGGCAGCCATTGTTGGCCGGGAACTATTCCGACGATGTCGAGCAAAAAAACGAGCAGATCATCGGCGTGTCGCACCGTTGCCGGGAGCGACCTGTCATGGATAATTTCAAAGTCAATCAGCCGCGCTCGGCCAGTCCTTTGGTTGTAAATGACATTCGTCATGCCCGCGTCGCCGTGCGACCACGGGCCGTCAAACTCATCGTTCCAGAACTGATGAGCACGCCGAATTTCGTGCGCAGCTGCTTCCAGCATTTGCCGCGTGAGTGTGCCCCGATTCATATGATCCCAGAGGCTTTTTCCCGGTAGCTTTTCTTCGCAAACAGTTCGCTTGCCCGAGGCAAAGACGCGAAACCGATCGCCGTTCAGCATTTTGAAACAGCCGGCTTCCCAGCGCCTCCAGTCGTCCACCTTGCTCCAGAAACGGATCGGTATGCTCGAGATGCGAAAATACAAATTAGCGAGATCGGCTAATTGCTCACCGTAAATATTGCGGCGCTTGATCACCACCCGCCGGCGACGGCGAACTTTCTCCGAGATCGAGTTGATCTTTAAGGAGTCAACGAGCGTCGTTGCCGCATTGGAAAGGCCGTCCGGTATGAAGCGCTCCAGCAGTGTCAGCCCATTCCCATTTTTCCCATTCGGCATTGTTTTGTTAATTCGACCTTATTACGTCGGCTGGCTGTATCCGTCGCTTGCGCGAGCTGATCGGTTTACTCTCAGTTGATTATTCCGAAAGCTCAATTGTTTCACCGATTTTCATTACGCGCAGATTGGCTTTGACGTCGCGCTGTTTCAATTCGCGATCGAACATTTCCGGAGTGCCAGTCAGCACCGGAACGTCCCATAGTGCATCGGAATGGCCACTCGCGGATCAACAAGCTTTACCGCATCGGCCGCACGCTTCAACCCCATTGTGAAATGATCGCCAACGCATACCAACATGACATCGATCTTGTTATATCGCGATACCGGCGCCATATCGGAAAACAAATCCGTGTCTCCCGTGTGATAAAGGGTTGGCCCGCCGCGGATCGCAATGATCAATCCGCCAGGGTTTCCGCCATAATGAGGCAGCGAATTTTCGTCTTTCTCTACTCCAGCGCCGTGCCACGCTGGTACAAACGTTACCGCGACCTCATGATCTAGCAGATTGAGCGTGCCACCGAAATGTCCTGTCGTCTTCGTGTCGGCTAACTCGGCCGGATAACCGAGCACCGCCGTCATGGCTGCTGAAGGATCATCCGTCGCTACTAGGTTCGCTCGCGTTCGTTTTCCGATCTCGACCGCGTTTCCGATGTGTTCGGAATGTCCATGCGTGACCAAAATCAGATCGACCCGCTTCAGGGCTGCGACTTCATCTTTGCCTTCCGCAAAAACTGGATTCGTCAGCCACGGATCGACCAGAAGGACATTGCCCGTGGGCGGGATGATTTTAAGTACCGGGTTAAGTGTCCTGAGTTCCGCACACACTGACCAAAATCGAAAATCGTGGCGCGATCAAAAGGTTTTCGATGCAATCCGCCAGGCGAGCTAGAGGGGAAGTATATCCTCCGTCTTGGCCGGAGCAGGAAATAGAGATCGTTGCTGCGCAGCTCACTGATCCCACCGGCGGATGAACTCGTCGCGCAGTGCTTCTCTTCCTTCCACGAGCTCGATCAGTTCCACCGATGCGTTTTGCAGCATGCCCGATACAACGTAACTATTCTTGGTTGTGGCGTGATTTGCGCCTGTCCAGCGCACCGTGTACCCCAGCGGGTGATGCATGCCAATGTCGCGGCATCTCGCCACCACGGGCCACAGGCAGACTTTACCCTCTGCACGACATCGCAAGTTCACGTCTCGGTCCCCATTTGGGGCGCCTCTCGTTTTCCCGAATTCAGCCCATTTGTGGCGAGTGGTAGCGAAGCAACTTGATGGCAGAAAATCATAGTAGACGAACCGATCGATTAGTCTCTGGCTCCGCGCCACATCCAGCGCTCGGCGTATTTCTTTGGGTGAAGGCGCGTGTCGTTTGGCATCAAAAAATTTCGCCTCCCCGGCGACTGCCCACACAGCCGGATGCAAAAACCCGGGATGGCTCAATGCACGTTCAAACCACTGGATTGCGTCCTCCTCAAAGATAACGTCGTCTTCTGAAAAGATGACGGACTTGCTCGTTTCGAAGGCCTTGTTGATGACACGCTCGGCGATAGCGTAGGGACCATGGTTTTGATCTGCCTGCTGGAAAGAAAGTGAGAGGAAGTGCTGGCAATTGGCGACCGCCCAAGCCTCGATTGCTCTCGTCGTATCAGCTCGCGCTTCGCGATACTTCTCAGTACGCTTCGATCCAAAACACCCATCCTGCAGAATTAGTAGATCGTAATTCTCAGAGCCTCGACATCTGACGACCGAGTTCAAGGTTGCGAGGATGGTGTCGGCCTTGCTGAATGCCTGAATAGCGATGGTGTCTCCCACACTGCACTTTTGCGCCCTCGCAGTCCTGCTTCAAGTGGTGCGGGCAAACCTGGTTCCGATGAGCCGTATTGCAAAGCTGCTCTTTCTGGATCCAATACTCCGGTTCAATGAACTTGCCTGAACAATATCTCTCGGCCACTGATCCTCGAGTGGCGGCGCTTATCGCGCGATCACTTCGATACAACATCAAACCAGCTCCATTGATTCGCCCGTTTGACGCGCTGGCCGAATCAATCGCTTATCAGCAATTGAGCGGTAAAGCAGCGGCGACCATCTTTGGTCGCGTGCGCGCGCTGTATCCGCGACGGAAATATCTAGATCCGGAAAAAATTCTGGCGACGCCCGATGAAAGTTTTCGTGCGGCTGGCCTTTCCCGCAGTAAGATTGCGGCAGTCAAGGATCTGGCCGCGAAAACGATCGACGGTACGGTGCCATCCGCTCGCGCGATCGCTCGAATGAGCGATGAAGAGATCATCCTGCGTCTGACAGAGGTTCGTGGCATTGGCCGGTGGACCGTCGAGATGCTTCTGCTTTTTGATCTTGGCCGGCCCGACGTTTGGCCGGTCGATGATTACGGCGTTCGCAAAGGTTTCGCGAAAATTTTTGGTCGCAGAAAACTTCCCACCCCGAAACAGCTTATGAAGTTTGGCGAGAAATGGCGGCCGTATCGCTCCGTTGCCGCGTGGTATTTCTGGCGTGCATTGGACGTTCCGAAAAAGACGAGTCGTTTTGACCAACGGTAGCCACTCGGTTGCGGCCGGGCCGGTCTGAATCCAGTGGCGCGCAGCGTCCTGGCTACAGCGGAGCAGGTGAGGCGCGAAGGGGGCATTGACTTTCCTGCCGCGGCTAACTAAAACGCGAACATTATGGCAACCATCCACATTAATCGCGGCGGCACGAGTCTCGGCACATTTTCCGAAGAGGATGTGCGCGCGGGGCTTCGCTCAGGACGTTTTGCAGGAACCGATCTCGGCTGGCGCGAAGGGATGGCCAGCTGGCAGGCGCTCTCACAATTTTCTGAATTCGCGGCGGATATTCCGAGCGGCGTGCCAACGCCACCCCCATCAGCACCGCCGCCACCTGCAGCGTCAACAATCACACCTGCGCCTACTGGACCGACACCGGAAACTACCCCGGCGCGTAGCGGACTACCGTGGGACGAGCGACAAACCAAAGGATTGTTGAACGCGTTTATTGAAACGTTGCAGATGGTATTGAGGAAACCGGTTGCCGCGTTCACCGCGATGAAACGCGAGGGAGGTCTGGGCGAGCCGCTTCTCTACGCGGTCATTGGTGGAACTTTCGGCGGGGTATTTGCAGTCACTTACAATTTTGCTCTTCGATTATTCACACCATTTGGGGACAGGCAAGGCGCCGTGGCGCATCTTTTCGGCGGCCTCGGCTGGATTTTCCTCTTGGTCCTGACACCGCTCTTTGTGGCGATTGGAGTGTTTGTTGCCTCGGCAATTCTTCACGTCTGCCTGATGATTGTCGGCGGCGCAAAGCAGGCATTTGAGACTACGTTCCGGGTAGTTTGCTTCGCGGAAGGATCGGCCAGCCCGCTTCTTGTGATTCCGTTTTGTGGCGGACTGATCACTGGAATTTGGAAAATTGTCCTTTACTGCATTGGACTCGCGCGCGCTCACGAAACCGACACCGGCCGCGCCGTGATCGCCGTGCTGTTGCCCTTGATTGTTTGCTGCGGCGGCATTATTTTTCTCATCGCGATGATGTTCGGCGCGTTCGGCGCTTGGAATGCATCGCAGCACTGATTAACGGGAAGATGCAGCTTGGCTCTCGAAGGCTTGCTCCCGGTGAGATCGATCGCGAACTTATCTGGCTGAGCGTTTCGCTGGGTTCGGTGGTGGTGGCGGCAATTTGGTTTGCACTCGGTTTACCGTGGCCACGTTGTCTGTTTCACGATCTTACCGGTCGTCCCTGTATAACGTGCGGCATGACGCGATCAGCGATTCAATTTTTTCACGGACATTTTCTCGCCGCTCTGCAATGGAATCCGCTCGTCTTTGCCGCCCTGTCCGGATTGTCGATCTTTAATCTCTACGGATCCGTCGTTCTCGTAACACGCGTTCCGCGCTTGCGGTTGACAAATTTCACGCACACGGAAAAAAGTATCGCACGGTATCTAACGGTTGCATTGCTCGCGCTCAATTGGATTTACTTGCTGGCGCATTGGCGGAATTTCTAATCGTGGATCGAGCAGTCCCTTGCTCCCGCCGAAAGCGGCGGCGAAGCCGCGTTTATTGTTGCCTCGTCTTCGGAGAAGCCGATCTACCTAACGCTTCGTCGTTGATTCCTCATTCGCCTGGCAGGCCGTAGTCTCGGTGGAGCCGGATCATTCCGATTTCGTCATTTTATCTATTGGTGTTTATTCGTGGTTAATGAGGATTCTCGTCACCGGTGGCGCAGGTTTTATCGGCTCCCATCTTGTCGAAAAACTACTCGCGGCTGGGCACGAGGTCGCCATTCTCGATGACTTCAACGATTTTTACGATCCGCAAATCAAACGTGACAACATCGCTGCGGTTTCAAAAGATACTGCCATTCACCATGTCGATCTTCGGGACAGCGCCGCCGTCCGAAACGTATTTCACCGTGAAAAATTTGAAACGATTGTGCATGTGGCCGCGCGTGCCGGTGTTCGGCCATCGATTCAGTACCCACAGCTTTATTACGACACAAACGTCAACGGCACGTTGCATCTGCTCGACGCCGCTCGCGTAACTGGGGTTGAACGATTCATCTTCGCGTCGAGTTCATCCGTTTACGGCATTTCGAAAACCGTTCCGTTCTCCGAGGACCAGCATCTCACTCAGACGCTCAGCCCCTACGCCGCGACAAAAATTGCGGGCGAATTTCTGTGTTCCACATTCTCTCATCTTTATCAAATGCGCGTGGTCGCGCTGCGTTATTTCACCGTTTATGGCCCACGGCAACGGCCCGATCTGGCGATCCATCGGTTCACCCGACGCATTTACGCCGGCCAGCCGATCGATCAATTCGGCGACGGCACGACCCGGCGCGACTACACTTACATAGACGATGTGATTCAAGGCACGATGGCTGCGTTGAACTACGACGAGTCACCTTTCGACATCTTCAATCTTGGCGAGAGCGAGACCATTCAGCTCAAGGATTTGATCTCTGCGATCGAGAAGGCGCTTGGGAAAAAAGCAAAGGTCAATCGTTTGCCCGAGCAACCGGGAGACATGCCGCTGACTTGCGCGGACATTTCGAAGGCAAGAAAATTACTCGGTTACAATCCGGCAACGCCATTCACAGATGGATTGCCGCGATTCGTCGATTGGTTTTTGCGGATGAAACATCGACAATTGTAGGATCGACGATTGCCATGCCTGCAACGCCCGAGAGCTTGCCGTTCGATCAACGCGCCTGTTTCGTAGCCGGTCAGGCAAAATCCGGTACGACGCTTCTGGTGGCGCTGCTCGATAATCATCCCGAACTTCTCGTGCTGCCGGAGGAAACTGCATACTTTCCCACCGTTCTGACAAAGTATGCGCCGCGCGGGCGCCGCGCACAGTTTGATTACCTGACAAAACAGTCACTTTCCAATGTGCTGTTCGGCGGGCCATGCAAATGGGGCAAGCGGAGTTACTCAGGGTTCCCACGCCAGAAATTTCTCGATACGTTTGAGCGTGCGGCCTTCGATCCTGCGAATGCCGAGGAAGATTTACTTGTCCTGATGGTGAAAGCGTACGCAGAAACGCTTCAACGCCCGCGTAACACGATCCGACGCTGGGTGGAAAAAACGCCGGCTAATCGCAATCACATTTCCGCGATTCTCGCCCGCTTTCCGCGCGCTAAGATTCTCGTCACGATGCGCGATCCGCGTGCAATTCTTGCGGCGCAAATTGCGCTGGAGAAGACAAGGAAAACGGGACGGTTTTCGACTTACTACGTGATCGCCCACTGGCGCGTCGCGGCCAGGCTCGCGAAGCGCGTGCGCGACGGCGATATTCCCGGTCTGGTGGTGCCGTACGAGCAGTTGGTCTTCGAACCCGCCAGCACGATGGAGAAAGTTTGCGGTTACTTGGAGATCACCTTTGATCCGCAAACGGTTCTGACCCCCACAAAAGTGGGACGTTTCTGGAGCGGTAACTCAGCGGCCCGGATTGATTTCTCCCAGATTAGCGCGGAACCGGCGACGCGTTGGCAGCGTGAACTTTCGGACGATGAAATCGGCTGGGTGGAATGGCATTGTCGCGATCTCATGCCGGCATTTGGGTATGAGCCGAGGCTGAACCGGCCGCGCGAGTTGCGATACTTTATCCGGCCAATTCGAGGCGAACGCCCGCGCGAGTATTTGAAATCACGCCTCTATTCTTTTCGCGACGATTGGATTCGAGGCTAGGATCGACGAGATAGGGATAGCGCTTCGCTGTTCTGAATGCCGAAGTGCTGCGTCGCCACATCGGGGGGGTGGTTCCGCTTGCAATCTCGCAGGCGGCGAGCCATAATCCCAGCGAAATGTCGGGAATCCTCTTCGATCCTCCGGGCCTTCGTTTTCTGCGACGATTCAGATTTTTTGAAACCATGATGCGAACTTTTGCATCTTCACTGCTTCGTTGGTTGAGCGCGCGGGCTTGCGGTTGGAGACAATTACATTTCCGGCTTCACGAGGCGGAGTTTTCGTCGGCGTCGCAAAGTGCTTGCAAACTGTTTGAATGGACCCTGGGTGATTCGCGCGCCACGGACTGTGCATCGATCGATGCGCTCCGCCCATCTAACAATTGGGTCAACCTTAAGGATCAACATGAACTCTTACTCATCCGGGAGACGCTCGCGCCGTTCGCGTGGCGGGTCCCGACGCCGGAGCAATGGCCGCTCGCGCTTTCGACAGGAAGAAACGAAAGCTCAGAAGAAAACATTCTGGCAGCGAGTCGCAGCATTTTTTGGAAATGGCAGCGCCAAAAAACCGGCAATGACAGCGCGCAATGGTGCGCAGCCGTCTCGATCGCCGCGAAAACCTGAAGCGGTCGAAGTCACTTCGCCGCGCCTGTACGTCGGCAATTTGTCGTTCGACGCTACCGAGAGCGATCTCTTCGAATTGTTCAACGGAGTTGGACAGGTTCAAAACGCCGAGGTCGTAAGTTACCGGCATAATCAACGCTCGAAAGGTTTTGCCTTCGTGCAAATGCAAACGATCGAGGAAGCAAAACGCGCCGTGCAGGAATTGCACGACAAGGAATTCCTCGGTCGAAGGCTCGTTGTCAGCGGCGCAAAATCCAGCGAACATCAGGTGCGAAGTTAACGAGATCGATGGTTGCAATCGGGAGGCGCGGTGCGGGTGCGCACGTCTCCCGATTTTGTTTTCGGAACATGGGCATTCTGCCTGTGCAGCAAGCGGATGCCCTGTCCGCTTCTTGAATTCGGCGGAGCGTAAATCTGCTGGGCGCAACGACTGGAAGTCTATGTGCCGATTCGCTTACAATTTTGTTTTGTGAAAGCCGTTTTTTTTATCGTCGGTCCGACCGGGACCGGAAAATCCAAGCTCGCGGCCGACGTCGCACAGGAGATCGGCGCGGAGATTGTCAGCGCGGATGCGTTTCAAATTTATGACGGGCTCGATCTGCTGACGGCGAAGCCGGATGCTACAACGTTCGCGAAAGCACTCCATCATTTGATCGGCGTCGTACCGCTTCACGAAGAGATGAGCGCCGAAAAATTTCGGCGCGCTGCTGCGCGGACAATTGATGAGATTCATTCGCGAAGCAAGTTGGCGGTCGTTGTTGGCGGAAGTGGGCTTTACGTCAAGGCGCTTACGCATGGATTATCCTCAGTACCTGAGTCGGATCCGACATTGCGCGCGAAGCTCAACGCCACCGGCATTGAAGATTTGCGCTCTCAGCTGATCGCCCTGGATCCGCGATCCGCGCGCAAGATCGACGCGCAGAATCGCCGCCGCCTCGTGCGTGCGGTGGAAATTTGTCTGCTGACCGGAAAAGCGGCTTCGACGCAACGGACCCAATGGAGATCTGCAGCCGGGGTCGCTGACACCGACCGGGCGCGGTCAATGACCCGCGGTACCTTCGTGTTTCGCGACCGCGATGAGCTTTACGCGCGAATCAATCACCGGGTGAAAGCAATGTTTGAAAACGGTGTGATCGAAGAGGTGCGCGCGATTGGGGCGATCAGCTCGACAGCATCGAAGATGATTGGTTTGTCTGAGGTTCGTGAATTGCTCGCAGGCAGGATGTCGATCCTGCAATGTGTCGCTACGATTCAGCAAGCGACCCGCCGTTATGCCAAAAGACAGTTGACCTGGTTTCGACGCCAAACTAATTTTGAACCGCTGAACCTATCGCTTTTCAGTCACAACGAAGCTGTGAAATGGATTTTGCGGCGAGCGCAGCGGTCGTTTGCCGCACAGCAATGATTGAAACGCGTCCGCAAAGAACTCAGGAGCGCGCGCTCCTGATTGGTCTCGAAAAGGAAGGTGTCTCGAAATGGGACTTGCAAGATTCGCTCGCAGAATTACGAGAACTGGCAAATTCCGCTGGCGCGGAAGTTATTGATACGGTTACGCAAAAATTGCAGAAACCGACGGCGCCCTATTATATCGGCCGGGGCAAAGCCGAATCGATCAAAGACTCGTGCCAGGATCGACATGTTACGTCGGTCATCTTTGACGATGAACTATCGCCCGCGCAGGGCCGAAACCTGGAGAATTTGTTCGCACGCAAAGTTCTCGATCGCACACAGCTCATCCTCGATATTTTCGCGCAGCGTGCTCGCAGCCGCGAAGGCCGCTTGCAAATCGAGCTCGCTCAGTTGCAATATCTGTTGCCGCGTCTTACCCGGATGTGGCATCACTTGTCACGGCAGACTGGCGGTATCGGCACGCGCGGCCCGGGTGAAACGCAATTGGAAGTTGATCGCCGCCGCGTCCAGGAACGAATCGCGCGACTCGAGCGCGAACTGGAGGCCGTTCGCAAAACTCGAGCGGTGCAGAGGCAGGGGCGTAAACGCCATCAATGGCCAGTGGCCGCAGTCGTAGGCTACACGAACGCAGGCAAATCGACGCTCCTGAATCTGCTCACTGGCGCAGATGTCGCGACCGAGAACAAACTTTTTGCGACACTTGATCCCACCACGCGTAGCTTTGTTTTGCCTAACAAGCAGCGGGTGCTGCTTACCGATACGGTCGGTTTTTTACGAAAACTTCCGCATACACTAATCGAGTCCTTTAAGGCTACGCTCGAGGAGGTAAGCGAGGCGGATTTGCTCATTCACATTGTCGATCTTAGCCATCCGCGTGTGGATGAACAGATGGAAGCGGTCGATACTGTCATTAAAGAACTCGATGCTTTCGGGAAACAGACGCTGATTGTTTTTAACAAGATCGACAATCTTGAGAACCGGGACTTGGCGGAAACTTACGTGGAAAGATTTCCGGGCAGCGTGGCAATCTCTGCGCGCACTGGTGAAGGGGTGAACAATCTCGTGCAAGCGCTGGAAATCGCTCTGAGTTCATGGCGTTTACGTTCACACTTTCGGATTCCTTCCGATCAATCGGCGTTGATCGCTGAGATCCATCGCGTCGGTCACGTGCTCGAGCTGCGTTATGACCGCGACGACGCGTTGATCATCGCGCATGTCCCGCCGCATTTGGAAGCCAAGCTCGCCCGATATTCTCCATAGAAAATACCGCGGCATTGGAGATCGGCGTGACATTGGCATCTTGCCGCATGAAGCGCAGGTTTCGGATTTTGGCGGGACTGAGCTGAGCAGGAGATCAAGCGCAAATTAGAAGATCGATTCGGAATGAAAATCCCTGAGCGTGTCGAGCAACTGGTGGAGGCTTTTCCGGTAGTTTATCCCGGCGCGCACTGTGAGTTAAATTTTCGAAATCCGCTGGAGCTGCTTGTGGCGACGATCCTCTCCGCGCAATGCACCGACAAACGCGTCAATATGGTTACTCCCGGGTTGTTTAAGAAGTACCGGAGAGCAGCTGATTATGCTAATGCGCCGCAAATCGAGCTTGAAAACGCGATTAAATCGACAGGATTTTTTCGAAGCAAAGCCAAGAGCATTCGCGGGGCAATGCGTGCGATTGCGGAAGAACACAACGGCAAAGTCCCCGATACCATGGAAGAATTGCGTGCGCTGCCCGGTGTAGGCCGAAAAACAGCGAATGTTGTTCTCGGAAACGCGTTTGGGAAAAACGAAGGCATCGTCGTGGATACACACGTGGTGCGTCTTTCAAAACGATTGCGTCTCACGCGGCATTCGGAGCCGGAAAAGATCGAGCGCGATTTAATGAAGCATGTGCCGCGCGAACATTGGACAGACTGGAGTCACTGGTTCATCTGGCACGGACGTCGCCGCTGCTTTGCGCGAAAGCCGGACTGTAGCCAGTGCGAGATTTTTCGGATCTGCCCGAGCGGGAAAATTTTTCTGCGAACTGGCGAAGCTCGAGAAGCTGAAGCGGCGATCCGCTGATCGGACAGCCGGTGGATCGGCCGATCCGTCGGGCGATGCTAACTAATGAGGCGTGGCCGCCTAATTTTAATATCGAGCAGAGACTGCTCGATCCACCTCAACGCGACTCGGCGGGCGTAACGTCGCGAGAGCCGGTTCCATCGCGCTCGGCTTTTTGGCGGAGGCGCTGGAATTGTTTCTCGAGTTTCTTCAGATCTTCGTCGGATAAATTTTCAAGATCGACAAGCTGGTTCCGTGCGCCTTTAAGTGCCCGAATCATTTCATCAAGTTTGAGATGCACGGCCTTGGCATCGCGGTTTTGCGTGTTTTGGATCAGGAACACCATGAGGAAGGTGATGACAGTCGTGGCAGTGTTGATGATTAATTGCCAGGTATCGGAAAAATGAAACGTAGGTCCTGTGAGAACCCACACGAGGATGACGAGCAGAGCTCCAGCGAAAGCCCAGGCGCTTCCGAGGACGGTCGAAGAGCGGCGGGCGATAATGCGAAATGCGTCGCTCACTACGCAAAAGAAGTCCCGCGCATTTTCCTGCTCCTTTAGCTTTTTAACTTGAGTTTCCATCAGGATGTCACTTTAGCTTTCGCGCGTGGGTTTGAAATCGAGCGCATAAAACCGACAATCAGCACCGGTCGATTGCCAGCAAAGCCAGCATTGATTTCCTCGCTGGTTTAAGGAAAGCTTAACCCCCGAATTCATGCAGCACGTCCCCGCGTTTTCACGTCCGCAAACTGTCCGGGCTGCGCCTGCCATCGCGCGGAAGCCTAAGAAAAACTTGCGCATCGCCAAGGCAAGCGATGCTCAGTTTCTTTCACAATCGCCCAAGTAGAATCTTTGCTAGGCCGCGCTCTCCACCTCAATTTGGATGACGCATGGCGAGATCAGCCGTTTGATTCGCCCCTTGTCGATGCGCGCGCTTGGGGACCGCAACTACGCTTCTCCGCGCCGTCGCGTTTGGTCGCCGAATTTTATCGCGAACACGAGGCACACCTCGCGTCGCCTTTTCTACTTTACGGCTCGGGCGATTTTCATTATTTGACGGCGCTCCGGCTGCGACGCGTTGCCGATCCGATCATTGTCGTCTCCTTCGACAATCACCCGGACTGGGACGTGCGCCCGCCGAAATGGGGCTGCGGCGGATGGGTGAATCGCGCGCTGGAACTTCCTCACGTGCGCTGCGTCAGCGTTTGGGGTTGCGGAAATTTTGAATGCTGGTGGCCGCATCAACTTTTTGGCAATCGTCGCGCGGAGCGAGCAAGCATTCTTGAGGTCCATCCGTGGGCTGATGATCGCCCGGTAAAAGATCGACAACGTCGAGGCGCTATCTTGGGAGACAACTGGCACGAGCACTTTGAACACTTTTTAGAACAGATCGGCGGAACGAGTGTTTACGTGACGATCGATCTTGATTGTCTCCGTGCCGAAGAGGCGGTGACGAACTGGGAAAGCGGCCGCTTTGAGGTTGTCGATCTTGAGTGGGCGTTAAGAAAATTGCGGGAATCTTCGCAGATTATCGCCGGCGACATTTGCGGCGCATATTCGTCGCCATATTACGCGCGCTTCAAACAACATTTCGCTGCAGAATTCGACCATCCCAAAATTCAATTGCCGCCTGTCGATCAGATTCGCAGGATCAATTCGGCTACGCTGGCAAAACTTTGGCCTCTGTTAGCTCAGTGAAACGAGCACGATTCCAGCGCTAATCAGCAACGCGCCAATCGTCAGTTGCAAGTTTAGTTTTTCCTTCAACACGACCGCGGCCGTCACGGTTATGAAAATCACGCTCAAACCTTGAAATGGATAGAGATAACTAAGATCGAATCGCTGCAGCAATCCGAGCGTCAGGAAAAAAGAAATCGTCATCAGAGCGATTCCCCCGGCAACTCGCGAGAAAAATTGGAGGTTGCGAAAGCCGCTCTTTCTCGTTACCTCCATCGCTCTTTTCAGGACGAGCTGAGCCATGACGAAGCTCAGCAGAGAAGCGACGATGAAGAAAAAGGCGAGGAAACTCACAAGCGTTCCTCTATCTGTGCGACCGGTTTCGCAACCAGCGCCAGACCTATCACGACCAGAGCAATACCGCACCAGCGGAGAGTTGAGATAAATTCGCCCAAAAATATCCAGCAGCCGAGCGGAACCAGGATATCGACCACGCGCGAAAGAGGAAAAGCGATCGTGAGCGGAATGTATCTAAGAACGTAAAGCCAGCTGACGAAGCTGGCGATGATCAGAAGAATTGCCCACCACACCAGCGGCGAAGCCAGGCCGTTAACTCCCGTCCAGGACCATGCGCTGTTTGGTTCTGCAACGTCTGCCGCGCCACGCTTCAAGAGAAACTCCGACGCAAGCACACACAGCACGCTGAGAGCGAGTTGTAGCCACGGATTACCAAAACTAGAAGGTCGAATCTTCATTTGCTTTTTTAGCTCGCCATCATCTCATCGCAACCGATTTGATTCGTCGAAGAGTGGCCGCTTTCAAAGCTGATCGGCGTTTGGAAATCGTCGCAAGAACCGACTATGGCGCGTGGGTCCAAGATATTTGATGATCCGGCGGAAGATCGGATTCAAAACGGTGCTCGTGTGCATGACGTACAAGTCGAGCGGCACGAGCTCGCAGCGGAGGTGCAGCTTGGGTCCGTAATTCAACGGGTTGCTGTAATAATATTTCAAACCTTGTTGCAGCGACCACGAAATGATGTCGCGCAGCGTGTAGAAATAAAGGTGCAGATCGAGCGCTACGCTGTAATCGAGCCCGATGCATTCATCATAAATCTTTTCACCGCAGACCAGACAAAGGCTAAACGCGACAATCCTGCTGCTTTGCCGCCAGATGAAGAAGCGCGCCCGTTCCGGCATCCGTCGCGCGGTCGCAAGAAAAAAATTCTTGGTCAGTGTCTCAAATTTAAGAAGCGAACGCTCGTGAACCTGAAGATAGAGAGGATAGATTTCATCGATGTAAGGAGCGATGTCGCTGACGATTTCCATGTCGATCTTAGGCGCGCGTTCTGCTTTACGGAATTTCCGGCGGAGATCTTTCCGGGTCGCCTTGCTTAGCGTGCGAAAATATTCCTCCCAATCGTGGTAAGGAAGGGCAAGCCGGGTCATCGGCATGCTCGGCACGCGCGCATAGCCGTTTGAACGAAAAGTTTCAAGTGCAAGGCGATATTTCGCGGGGAAATCTTTCAAAACAACCAGGGAAGCTTTGTTTTGCCGGGCATACGTTCGAAGGATGGCACGCAACGCTTTTGCCGCCCATGCTTCATCCTCTTCATCGCAAGCGCCGAGGTCGCCCGCACCGGCCGCGCAACCAACCATCAATACGCGCATGGTCAGGAAACGCGGGAATTTTTTTCGAACACGATCGACAACGGAACGAATCTTGCCGCGCACGCCTTCAATAAGATTTTGCCGAACAAAGAACACAGGCTGGACTCCCCGGACATTACGAGAATTATCCTCGAGGATGAGGTAATGATGTTCGAAATTCCCATCTAAGGTCTCATCGACGATTTCGTAGTAACGATGGTCCTTGCATTTATCCTGAAGAGCGCGTTTCCAGGTGTCACAATTCTGCAATTCGGTGCGCGTAACGACTTTCGCCACGCCTTGCGCGAATGGAATGATGTTGCCCGTTGGCATAGCAAAAAAATAAATGGTGGCCGAATAAACCCGCCGACGAGGGAGAAGGCGAATTTACAGGCGCTGAAATTTTCTCAAGTTTTGCGCGGACGAAAGTCACGCCGTCTTTGTCTGACATGTCGATGTTGCGGGGCGGTAACGGTGTTGGTCACGCTGGAAATAAACCGAACCATGAACGAAAATCCGAACCGCCTTGTCAAAGTTTGCAGCAGTAAGTTCCAGGTGAATCCAAGGGGAGAGTTTCGTGCGCGATCGAAGGTGGCCGCGACTGCCGCGGCTGTGACGCTGGCAATTGTTCTTGGCCTTGTGGATTATCTTACGGGTCGTGAATGGGCGATATCAGCTTTTTACTTGCTGCCGACGTGCTTCGCGGGATGGGTAGCCGGGCGTTCGGCCGGATTCGCGGTGGGAGCGCTGTGCACGGGCGTGTGGTTCCTCAGCGACATACTCGGTGGGCCGACCTATCAGCATCCGCTGATTCCTGTCTGGAACGCCATCATGCTTTTTGTGTTCTTTTTCGTCGTCGTCTGGTTGTTGACGGCGTTTCGCAGTTCTCACTACTATCTGGAGCAAACGGTGGAGCGCCGAACCGCCGCGCTGCGGGCGGAGATGGAGGAACGCAAGCGGCTGGAGCACGCCAAGCTCCAAGCGGAGCGTCTTGCCGTGGTCGGCTCGATGGCCGCCCAGGTTGCCCATGAGATTCGTAACCCGCTCGGCTCAATCTTCCTTAACCTTGACCTGATCGGCGAGGAACTTAACGTTTTCGTGAATTCCAACCGGCGTTCAGCCGCCGAATGCCAGGCGCTTCTGCGGGAGATGCGTTCGCAGGTCTTGCGAATCCGCCAAGTGCTACAGGATTATCTCCGATTCGCGCGAATGCCGAAGTCCGAGCGCGCTGTTGTTTCGCTGAAGGGCTTTCTTGAGGAAAAACTTAATTTCGTGCAGCCGTTGCTCGATCAAAGGCGCGTGGACTTGAGGAAGACGTTTGATCCGAGCCTGCCACCAGTTTACGCCGATGCCGAGCAACTCTGGGAGGTCCTTTTAAATCTAATCCGTAATGCGGTGGATGCGATGCCCGCTGGCGGAAATCTGACAGTCAGCACGAAAAGGAACGATGCGGAGGTCTTGGTATCCGTCAGCGATAACGGTCGGGGCATGACCGAGGAAGAAGCCCGGAATCTTTTCGTCCCATTTTTCACCACGAAGAGCGATGGCACCGGTCTCGGTCTCGCATATGCCCAGCAGGTCATCAATGAACATGGCGGGAAGATTGATTGCGCTACGGCGCGGGGAAAAGGCAGCACCTTTAGCATTCAACTTCCGCTGGCTGTCGGCGCCTGACATGACGATTTGTTTCTTCCAACTGTCGGATTCCAGCGATTGCCCGATAACTGCCACGATTCAGCTGGATTCGTTCCCGCGGGAAGACCATTGCACCTGGGCGATTTGCCGTATGGCGTCGGCCAATTTCTTGAAAGATTATGGACGAGTTGCACGATAAATCTGTTTTGGTGGTAGATGACGATCCGGGAATGCTCCGGGCAATGAGTAAAGTGCTTGCCGGTGAAGGTATGCAAGTCACGGGCGTGTCTGATCCAGTTGCAGTGGTGAAGAAACTTGCGGATTCTGAAAAACGATTCGACGTGGTCATCACTGACCTGCGGATGCCGATGTTCAGTGGGCGCGGGGTTTTGGCGCTTGCCAGTGCCTTGCCGGAATTGCCGGTTATCATCATCACGGCATTTGGCGGGCCTGATGTCGAAGCTCAGGCGCTGCGCCTGGGGGCCTTCGCCTTTCTCGAGAAGCCTGTCGCTGCTGCCCAATTGATTGAAGTGGTAAAGCGCGCTTTGCTACGATCGCCAAATCTGGGACGCATAAGCTAGATAACGTCGAATATCGGGAAGGTCCTGGCTTGGCCTCGTCGAGAATCTTCATGATCCTTGACCAACGTTGCCAGGCGGCACTAACAAGAATTGGTCGGCATTTCTAAAGTGCAATAATTCGATCTAATCCGCTCGCTTTCCCTCGTGCGAACGGATGGAGTGGCGAACGGGTCGGCTACGACTCAGATCTTTTTGTTGTGCCAAGTCCCGTGCCTTCCACTTTGAGCGTGCCGCTCCGGATATGAAGATCGCGCTGGGGGAACGGCAGCTCGATCCCGGCCTCGCGAAATTTCTGCTCGATCGCAAAATTGAGATCGCTGCGATAGCGGCTCGGCCGGGCGCTCATCTCGCTGCTCCAGACGACGAGCTCGAATTCGATCGAGTTATCGCCGAATTTCTCAAGAAAAACGCTCGGGCCCGGATCCTTTAAAGTGTTAGGATTTTCACGTCCGGCGGCGAGCAGCGCTTCGCGTACTTTTGCGATATCACTGCCGTAAGCTACGCCGACCGGGATGCGAAACCGCACCCGCGGATCGCCATAAGTCCAGTTCGTGACCGGCGAGTCGATGAATTTCGTGTTTGGGACAATCATCGTGATGTTGTCGTTCGTGCGAATCACCGTGCTGCGAGCGCGAATTTGCTGCACCTGGCCGGTAATGCCGGCGACTTCGACGCGGTCACCGATAGTGATTGGTCTTTCGGCCAGAATCACCAGACCGCTGATGAAATTGCTGGCGATATTTTGCAACCCAAACCCGACCCCCACGCCAACCGCGCCCGCGAAAACCGCCAGCGCGCCGAGATGAATGCCGGTATTTTCCAGAACAATCAAAACACCAACTACCAGCACGACGTTGGCGATGATTTGGGCAATGGCGTACTGGAGGGCACGATCCAGTCCGCTATTGACGAGAAACCGATTGAAAAGAAACCGTTTCGTCCGCGAGGAGATCCAAAAGACCGCGATTAAAAGTGCGATTAGCAGAAAAATCTGGACAAGACTTAGCGAAACGGCCGGAAGAGGTGCGTTCCAAGCGAGCGGAATGCCTGCCGCATTAATTGCGCTGATCGTAAAAAAGACGAGCGCAGCCAGACTTAAAATCGACGTGACGATCGCGACAAAGTTCGTCTCGATCTTGAATCGGCTGAAGAAGCGGCGGACAAAATGGCTTTGCAACATCCGAGCGATGATGAGCCCGGCCGCAAAAAGACCGACAAAGGCGATTAGTCCCAAAAACGTGACGTAATGGCCTCCGACTTGAAATAGCGGTCTCTCAAAAACCGGGAAGCTCATTGCAATCTAGTCTGGGCGCGTTGCATTTCTCTGCAACCTTAAACACGAAAACACGGCTCAAGCCGTGTTTTCACTTCCCGAACATCTTGCGCTGCGCGCTATTGCGGTTTCGCTCGTTCTTCGATGTACTTCACGACATCGCCGACGGTTTGCAGCTTCTCGGCGTCTTCGTCCGGCACTTCCACGGAAAATTCCTCTTCAAACGCCATCACCAGCTCCACGATATCCAGCGAGTCCGCACCCAAATCTTCAATGAAAGATGCCTGTGGCGTGACCTGCTCCGGGTTCACACCCAGTTGCTCCACGATGATGTCCTTGACCTTCTCTTCGATTGATTTTTCCGCCATAAAATTTGTTTCGTTCGGGTTGG
>QHON01000188.1 GCA_003218815.1 Verrucomicrobiota bacterium | reverse complement strand
CGAGATCGCATAGGACGGTGTCCCAGAACCAGGCGATGTCCGTTGTCGATCTTCGCATCAGCTCGTCATAAGAGCCAAGCGCATGCTTGTTGATGAAGCGCTGCAAATTGGATTGCGCAATAAGCTCTGGCGTGGGGCGCCAGACAAATTCTCCTCCGAATTGGAATTCCCTCACGTGGGAAGTGTGCCCGGTTTTGAATTGCAGGGCAACCGCAGGGGCTCGCTGAAGGCCGTGACGCACCCCCTCTGCGTTCGCTTGCTCGGACAACGCTTGCTCATCGATTGGCTGATTACGCTTGCGCGCTTGAGTTTGCGGAGCTTTCCCCCGAAGTGGTACACGAAGTGAAGCGACGCGTGATTGACTCGTTAGGCTGCGCACTCGGGGCGTGGAAGGAAGAGCCCTGCCGGATTGCGCGCGAGGTTGCGTCGGAGTTTTCGGCGAAACGAGGCTCGACAATTATCGGTACCAGTCATAAGGCGCCACCGGACTGGGCTGCGTTCGCGAATGGGTGTTGCATTCGCTATTTCGATTACAACGATACCTATTTGTCGAAGGAACCGGCGCATCCGAGCGACAATATTTCCGCCGCGCTGGCGGTCGCGGAAAGCTTCGGCGCGACCGGGCCGGAATTGATCACTGCGATCGCGCTCGCCTACGAAGTGCAATGCCGCTTCTGCGATGCGGCGAGCATTCGCGCGCGCGGGTGGGATCATGTGACCTACGGTGCGTTTTCAACCGCGCTGGCCTGTGCGCGTTTAATGAATCTCGATCCTGACAGAACGCGTCACGCCGTGAACATTGCAGGCGTGGCTGGGGCGGCGATGCGTCAGGCGCGGGTCGGGGAGCTTTCTCACTGGAAGGGTGTCGCGTTTGCTACTGCCGCCCGGCACGGTGTTTATTCCGCGCTGCTCGCACGTGCTGGCATGACCGGCCCGGGTCCGATTTTCGAAGGGCAAATGGGTTTCGAGAAACAACTTGGCGTGTCGTTAGGCAATCTCGGAGAAAAATTCGCCGTTCCATTGCCGAAATCGGAGCATGGTCCAGCGGCAATGATTTTAAAAACGAGCATCAAATATTGGCCAGCGGAATATCACAGCCAGAGCGCCATTGAAGCGGCATTGTTTTTGCGCAAAGAAATCGCCGATCTTGCGCGGGTAAAATCGGTCACGATTGAGAGTCATGATGCGGCTGTGGAAATTATCGGAAGCGAACCGGAGAAATGGAAGCCGAATACGCGTGAGACAGCGGATCATAGCTTGCCTTACATCACGGCAATCGCCCTCATTGACGGCGACGTGACAAACAAACAATTCGAGCCTGAGCGCTTCGCGGATCCGCAGGTCTGGAGATTTTTGGAGACTGTAAAGGTGAAGCGAAATGCAGAGTTGAGTGCAATATATCCGGACGCGGTCGCGAACATCGTCCATGTCGATCTTGATGACGGCCGGCAACTGACGAGGCGGGTCGACTATCCATTGGGACATGCGAAGAACCGGTTAAAGGACTCCGAGGTCGAGAAAAAATTCTTTGCGCTCGTCTCGCCTACGATCGGCGCAGAGCGAGCACGCGGAATTGTCGATCTTGTATGGAAATTGGATGAAGCGAAGAACGTTGATGAGTTGATAAAGGCGGTCGACATGAAACAGAAATGAGAACAATTGTAGAGGCGATTCACCGAACCGCTGACGGGCGATTGAGGTCAATCGCCTCTACCCCTCTCCTTTGACATGACAAGAAAAAGCAAAGGCGCATCGCTGCGGCAACTGATCGCGAAAGGTTGTATTGCGATGCCGGGTGTCCCGAACGGCGCCATCGCGCGGCAAGTGGAACATGCTGGGTTCGACGCCGTTTATATCAGCGGCGCTGGGATGGCCAATGCGACGGCGGGCGTGCCAGACATCGGGTTGCTCACGCTCACCGAAGTGGTGCAACTCGCTGGTTACGTTGCAACCGCCATTGACATTCCGGCAATTGTCGATGCGGATACTGGATTTGGCGGAGCGGAGAATGTGGTGCGGACAGTTCGTGAACTCGAGCGAGCTGGTCTCGCCGGTTGTCACATTGAAGATCAGGAATTTCCGAAACGCTGTGGGCATCTCGCTGGGAAAGATCTTGTCGACGTGGACGAAATGGTTGGGAAAATCAGGGCCGCGCTGGGGGCGCGGAGCGATCCAGATTTCTTAATCGTCGCCAGGGCAGACGGGCGCAGCGTGGAAGGCTTCGATAGTACAGTCAAGCGGGTGAGGAGTTATGTCGAAGCCGGGGCGGATGCCATTTTTCCGGAGGCGTTACAAAGCGCGGACGAATTCCGCGATTTTGCCAAAGAAATCCAAGCGCCGCTCCTCGCCAATATGACTGAGTTTGGTAAAAGCCCTCTGCTCTCATTTCAGGAGCTCTCTGATTTTGGATACAGGATGGTAATTTTCCCGATGAGCGCGTTTCGCGTTTCAATGAAAGCAAGCGAAGAGTTCTTGCGCGATTTAAAAGAGCGCGGCACGCAATCGGATTGGATCAAAAAAATGCAAACGCGCAAGGAACTGTACGATCTGCTCGATTACGACCCGAATGCGGAAAATTGGTCGCCCGTCGGCGACCGATAGTTTGTCCACGCGCGTATCGCTGCTAAGGTGAGAGAAACAAGATGAGCACTGAAAACAAACCAGAGTACAGCCCGGGTTTGGCGGGCGTTATCGCCGGCGAAACCGCGATCTGCTGGGTCGATCCAAATGCCGGACTGATGTATCGCGGCTACGACATTCATGAAATGGCGCAGCGGGCAAGCTTTGAGGAAGTCGCCTTTCTTCTGCTCAACGGCGAGCTGCCGGATGTGAAACAGCTTGCGCAGTTTGCCCGACAAATTGCGGCGGAGCGCGAGTTGCCAGAGCCGGTCATCGAAATGCTGCGACTCATGCCGCGAACGACGCATCCGATGGATATGCTGCGCACCGGCGTATCGATGTTAAGCGCCTTCGACAGCGAAGTGAGCGATAACTCGCACGCGGCGAATATTCGCAAATCGATTCGGTTGATCGCGCGGGTGTCGACCTTGATCACGGACGGCTGGCGAATCTCGCATGGTGACGACCCTTTGCCGGAAAGGCCTGATCTCACGCACGCAGGAAACTTTTTTTACAAATTAACCGGAGCAGTGCCGCAAGCGTGGCAAATCCGAATGCTCGACACGATTCTTGTTCTCTACGCAGATCATGAGTTCAACGCCTCAACCTTCGCGGCACGCGTGACGGCTTCGACGCTGGCCGGAATTTACGCTGCGGTTACTTCTGCGTGCGCGACATTGAAAGGTCCGTTGCACGGAGGCGCGAATGAGGAATCGATGAAGATGCTCGAGGAGATTGGGACGCCTGATCGGGCGGAAGCTTGGCTGAAAAAGAAGCTTGCCACCAAAGAGAAGATAATGGGTTTCGGGCATCGTGTTTACAAGGAAGGGGACTCGCGTGTCCCGCTGATGCGTGAAATTGGCCGCGACCTCGGCAAACGGACGGCCAAGGAGCAGTGGATTCCGATTTGCGAGAAACTCGAAGAGACAATGGAACGCGAAAAACATCTGTGCGCGAATGTCGATCTTTATGCCGCGCCGGTATTTTGGATGCTTGGTTTTCCACCTGAGCTAAACACGCCGATTTTCGCCGCTTCCCGTGTTGCCGGCTGGTGTGCGCATGTAACCGAACAGCACGACAACAATCGTTTGATCCGGCCGCGTTCTCGTTACGTTGGGCCGAAGATGCGACCGTATCCGGGATCAGGTTCGGATGGCACGCAAGATCGGCGATAAGATCGCGATCTTGAATGTCAGAGCAGGATTCGCTCTCACTTCAGGAACGTTATGCGCCAAATAACGCCTGCTGGGGATGCGGCCCAGCGAACCCGGACGGTTTACACATTCGCAGTTTTCCAAAAAATGACGAGGTGCTCGCAGAGTGGAAACCGGAGAAAAAGTACGAAGCTTTTCCCGGAGTTTTGAATGGTGGAGTCATCGGCACGTTGCTCGATTGCCATTGCAATTGGACCGCGGCTTATCATCTGATGAAGCGCGCGGACGAGGATCACCCGCCATGCACTGTTACGGCGGAATACGCGATCAAGTTGCTGCGGCCAACGCCAACGGATGGATTGGTGTTTCTTTCCGCAAAGGTTGTCGATCTAACAGATGAGCGCGCAACCATTGAAGGCACACTGAGCGCCGGTGGAAAAGTTTGTGCCGCTTGCCGCGGAATTTTTGTGGCAGTGAAGAAAGGTCATCCCGCGTATCATCGATGGTAAAACATTTTCTGTTGCTAGCCTTCCTCGCGGCAAATGCAGCGGCTGCAGAAAATGATGCGGCAGCCCGGGTTGCAGCGATAGAGGCACGAATCGGCGGCCGAATCGGTGTGGCCGCGCTCGACACCAGTAACGGTAAGCGTTTCGATCATCGGGCGGAAGAACGGTTTCCGATGTGCAGTACGTTCAAATTTCTCGCCGCAGCCGCGGTGTTGAAGCGCGTCGATGAGAAACAGGAGAAATTGGATCGGTTCGTGTCTTATGGCGCAAAAGACATCTTGGAACATGCGCCGGTGACAAAAGAACGGCTCAAAGACGCCGGGATGACCTTGGGCGCGTTGTGCGAAGCCGCGATCGAACAGAGCGACAATACAGCCGCCAACCTTTTGCTGGATGCAATTGGCGGACCAGCCAGCCTTACACAATTTGCGCGAAAACTTGGTGATCAGATAACGAGACTCGATCGCAAAGAACCAGACCTGAACAGCGCCATTGCGGGCGACGAACGCGATACAACCACGCCTGGCGCGATGTGTTTGGACATGCAGCGTCTATTGGTTGCCAGTGTCTTATCAGAATCCTCGCGGCGTCAACTCGAAGACTGGTTGCTGCGAAACAAGACGGGGGGACTGATGATTCGCGCTGGAGTTCCGAAAACATGGAGCGTGGGCGACAAAAGCGGGCGGTGCGCAAACGGGGCAACCAATGATATTGCCATCATACGTCCGCCTGATCGCGCACCGATCCTGTTGGCCATTTATTCTGTGGGATCAACAGCGCCTGCGAACAACCGAGAAATGGCCATCGCCGAGGTGGCAAAGATTGTGGCCGAATTGTTTGCGAGTGCTGACGAGAACAGTGCGAAGGCGACGCCCGACTTCCAAACTGCATCGCACCTTTTCGATTATGACGCAAAGACGCCGTTCGATATCCATGAAAAGATAATCGAAGAGTTTGACGGAGGGAGTCTTCGCGACATCACTTACACGAGTCCGAAGGGCGGGCCGGTCGCTGCGTATTTGGTCGTTCCGAAGGGCAAAGGACCGTTTGCGGCTATTCTTTTCGGCCACTGGGGAAATGGCACGCGCGCAGAATTCATTCCTGAAGCCAAACTCTACGCGCGAGCTGGCGCCGTATCGCTCATGCCCGATTATCCTTGGGATCGCCCGCAACCGTGGCATAAAACTGCGGACCATACCGACAAACCGGAGTTGGATCGTGAGATCGAAATTCAGGCAGTTCTAGATCTCCGCCGCGGAATCGATTTGCTCCTTGCCCGGCCTGACGTCGACGCGAAGCGACTGGCATACATTGGGCACAGTTACGGTGCACAATGGGGTTCAATTCTATCCGCCGTCGACAAGCGGATGAAAACATCAGTGCTAATGGCGGGGGTAGCAGAAAGTGCGGATATCTTTCTACGAGGTAATGATCCCGGCATAGTTGACTTTAGAAACAGCCGGCCTCCCGGTCAGTTGGAGCGATACGTACAGGTCATCGGCGACATCGATGCTATTCATTTCGTCGGTCACTCCGCGCCGATTCCTCTCCTGCTTCAATTCGCCAACTTCGAACAATATTTCGATAAGGTTTCCATGGAGCACTACGCTGCGGCCGCAAGTGACCCTAAGAAGGTGCTCTATTACGACACGGGGCACGACCTGAACGATCCGCAGGCCTTGAAAGATCGTTACGATTGGCTTTCGGAGCACATCGAGTTGCGCCGACTGCCGATCCTTCCCAGTTCGCCGCCGAAAGTTCAGGCTCCCTGAGAATTCGCTGCCCGAATTTCGTCGATGCGCGACTCGATGGCTGGACATACGTTGAACTATGAAAAATTCCAATTTTAGAGTGATTCCGCTAAAAAGTGAGGTCGCGGAGGCGGCGCGGCGCACGGCCAAAAGCGGCGTGTCTGATCATCGGGTAGTCGCAGTCGATTCGCCGCGAGGATATCCCTGTCGCCATTGCTTGCGATGGGCGAAGCCAGGCGAGCAGATGGTCTTGTTTCCTTTCGCGGCAATCCCGCCGGGCCATCCGTATTCTGAGACAGGGCCGATTTTCGTTCACGAACAATCGTGCGAGCGCTATGCGGCGACAGGCGAATATCCGTCGGATTTTCGCAGCGGCCGCGTCTTCCGCGCTTATAATTCAGAATACGACATGATCGATGCCAAACCTGTAGATGGAGGCGAACCGGAGGCGGTCATTGAAACGCTACTGCAAAATCCCCAGGCTGCGTTTGTGGATGCACGCAGTGCAGACCGCGGTTGTTACACGTTTCGGATCGAACGGATATGAAAGCGCCCGAACTTCTTCCTCCCTCCGAAACGATGTATCGCGCTTTGGTCAATCGCGACCCGAGCTTCGAAGGGATTTTTTTTGTTGGCGTGCGGACGACGGGAATTTTCTGCCGGCCAACGTGCACGGCAAAAAAACCGGCGCGCGAGAATGTCGATTTTTTCGCGACGCCGAACCAGGCGTTGCACGATGGGTATCGTCCCTGCTTACGCTGTCATCCGATGAATCCAGACAAGCAGCTACCCGAGTTGATCGAGCGTTTGCGAGTTGAAGTTGAGCGCGCCCCGGGTGGACGGCTGACGGATAAAGAGCTTGCGGCGATGGCGATCGATCCCTCCACCGCGCGACGCCAATTCAAGCGACACTATGGAATGACGTTTCAGGCTTACTATCGTGCGCGCCGATTGGGTCTCGCATTGAGCGAAGTGCGCCGTGGCGGTCGCGTGGATGAAGCAAAAAACGGCAGCGGCTTCGGATCGGCCAGCGGTTTTCGCGAAGCTTTTACGCGCGTTTTCGGCGATTCACCGACAAGTGCGAAGACGCGTCCGTGTTTATTTGCTGAGCGAATCGAAACCCCGCTGGGCGGGATGATAGCGGTGGCGGATGACGAGGGATTGCGCTTGCTCGAATTCACCGATCGGCGCGCCACGGAAAGGGAATTGTCGACCTTACGAAAACGTCTGCGGAGAAATGTTGTGCCGGGCGAACATCCGCATCTGGATGCGGCCCGTTCGCAACTGGCCGATTATTTTTCCGGCAAGAACCTGAAGTTCGACATTCCGCTGGCACCCGTCGGCTCGGACTTTCAACTGCGAGCCTGGGAAATTTTGCGTTCTATTCCGGTTGGCGAAACGCGTTCCTATTCGTGGATGGCAAAGCAGCTCGGAGATGAGAACGCGCGCCGCGCTGTCGGTCGCGCGAATGGCACGAATATGATTTGTATCGTGATTCCGTGTCATCGTGTCATTCGCGCGGATGGCACGCTCTGTGGTTACGGCGGCGGATTGTGGCGAAAGAAATGGTTGCTCGATCACGAAAAGCGCTACGCGTCCACAAAATCGCGAGAGATGAGTGACAGAGACAATCAAATTTCTAAGTCGCTCACTCGCTAATTCGCTGGCTGAAGAGCGCGCCCGGGGTGACCCGGGCACCCGACCTAAGGATTAGAAATCCGTTGCTCTATCCGACTGAGCTACGGGGGCAGGTCGCGAGGCCAATATCTCGCCGCGTGTAGAGGAAACCCACAGCCTTACTGCTTGTTGAAGACCAGCTGTGGCGCCGGTCTATTCAGTTCGACTTTGTCGCTCACTTTCTGGATGAGCGCTGCCTGCTCTTTAAGGCTTGCCATGAGGGCTATAATTTCCTTCTCCTGCTGCGCGATGGTCGCTTCCTGCTTTGCGGCATTAGACTCCAACTTGCTGATCGTCGTTTCTTGTTTCTCTACCTTTCGATGCTCTTTGAGGAACTCGTTAAGCAACATCGCATTGACCGCCTCGTAGCGCACGGTGTAAACTTCACCCTTGGCGTCGCGCACGACCAGAGCGGGATTTACCTTTTCCACTTCCTCGGCCACCAGTCCAAACTGCGGGATGCCTTTTGAATCAAGCTCCTTTTTGTAGTGGAACGTCACCGGCTTCAGCGCAAGGATCGCTTCGCTCACTTTGTCCATCGGCTTGATGGCGTCCTTGAAACGTGCCGAGGAGGTGATCGTGCCAAGCTGTCCAGACGAATTAACGAATACCGCCGCTCCGCCTGAGGCAGTTGCCCCACTAATGCCGGCGATAAAAGTTTGAGTATGGGCGGGGTGCATCACGCCCTCAAGGTCGGTGAAGGCAATCTCGTTGCCGATGCGAATGGTGTTCGACTCTGCAGCAACACCTCCATTACTAATATCGATATTGTTATCGCCTGTGGTGAGATTCTGACCGGCGAAAAAGCCCAATGCGATGTTTAAATTGCCGGTTGTGTTCCTTACGAGTACATGGGCACCCGTGGCCGTGTTGAAGTCGCCTTGTGTGTTAGAAGCGAGCGCAATATCTCCATCGGCCGTGTTGTGGCTGCCGCTTGTCGTACTAAAGAGTGCGCCAAAACCATCGGCCGTGTTATGCACGCCGGTGGTGAGATTCTGGAGCGCAAAAGCTCCCTCAGCTGTATTGCCATTTGGATAGCCTCCGTCCGGTGCCGGGCTAACCGCTTGCACTGTGGGCAAAACCCAAAAACAAGCGAACGAGAGCATAACGAGAAGCAAACGGCGCCGCAAAGGCGAGCAGGTCATCGAATTTGTCATTAGTAGAGTTACAGTTTTCATTTAATGAGTTCCCTTTCTTTTGCCGTAACATGGAGGCGATCTTTGCTCGCGCGCCACACAGGAAAGGTAACGCAGTTGTTACGTCTTTGGACCGTCACAGGTAGAGAAGCTTCTGGTCAAATGTCCTGTGTCCGATCGAAATTTGTCCTGCGCTCTGTGCTCAAATGAAATCAGCAATGCAGTCGGCTACGGATAATTCTTCGAGGAAGGGGCAAAGCGTTCCCGCTAGAATCACTTTTCCGAGGGCGCGCGCCCGGGGTGACTCGAACACCCGACCTACGGATTAGAAATCCGTTGCTCTATCCGGCTGAGCTACGGGCGCAATTGGCCAAACACTTATACTGAGTTTCGTCGCGAATGAAAGCCGACGCGATAGGGATATGCGATGGAAAAGATATCGATTTGGATTTTGCTCGGCTTTCCCATCGGTATCTTCTGTGCGCTTATGATCTTCGCGGGTTTGCGCTCTTTGCAATAAACGCAAACTGTTACTGGAGTGAATTCGCTCTTCGTCATCGCGCCTTACAAATATGAAGGGATGTGGGTTTTCGACGATCCCGCGGTGGGTCTGTCGAAAGAACCGTTCATCGCCGGAATTGATACAATGATCGATAAGGTCGTTGCCAGCATTCCCGATGCCGATAAAGGTTTTCGTGCAATCTTCAGTGCCGCGCAGTTTCCCGGGTCGCGTTTCGAACTGAAATGGCCCGGCGCGGAATCGGGCGGCAATTGGTATTACAGCGACCAATTCAAAATGGAAGGATGGCTCTGTCCGGCACTCTTAAAATACTTTTCGAGAGCGCCCGGGGAGATTTACGTGAAGGTCGAACCGAAAGGCTGACGGTGTTTCTCGAACTCGAAAGAGTCACGCACGATGACGACTCTTGAACTCACACCTTACTGTTGCCAGGTACGCCGCTTCGCTTCGATCTAGAGGTCAGATGCCTTGCTTAATGTTTCGAAAGCGGCTGTCGCCCTTCGTTTAATTTCCGGCGAAGCCTTGTCGCTGGTCGAAATGGTCTTCAACGACTCCTTGGCTGCGACTTCAAGGTTCTTGCTGCCACTAGCTGAGGCCTGCTTTCCGATCCGCTCAAGAGCAGAGACCGCCTCTGGCTTTTCGAGTGCAGCGATCTGCAACTTATCCACCGCTTTCGTTGCTGTTTGTACGGCGTCTTTACGCAACTCAGGATCCGTTATGGCTGGCAGCTTCTCAGCGACTTTCGTTGTATTGTTGGCGAGGGTTTGGATCTGGGCCGAATCCGGGGTGCTTGTCGTCAAGCCTTCATCTATTTTCTGAGTCGCCTTGGCGAGATCGCGATTGTTTTTAGCTCCCACGGCCAGACTTTTTCCAGTCTCAAGAATCGCTTGCCAGGAAAGGCCGCAAACCAATGCGAACGTAAGAATTTTGGGAAATTGAGTCGGATCTGTATTAGCGAGAAGGAAGACGCCGATTGCCCCGGCGACACCACCGCCGAGAATCCCTGCTAGTAAATTGGTCGGCCAATGAGATCCGGCACTTCCCGAATTGGAGACTCCAATTACCCATCCGCTCATTCCGCCAACGGCGCCTGCTAACAACACCCACTGAAGGTTTTGCCATTTTGCATTCATATGAGGCGCCCGCTTCGGCACCGATAGTTTCGCTTTGTTCGGAGGAAGTAAAGCCCTTTCAAACGCTCACCAGAGGCACCCTTTCGGGTGAGAGATCAGCGGCTGCTCGATAGTTCCTGGCGAGGGAGAAAGAGCACGCCGCCGCTCGCGAAAGAGCATTTTACGCTCCGGCGGCGTAGCGTAAAGCGCGCACGGGGACGCTTCAATCCGCTCTTTTTGTGGCGGCGTCTGTTTTCAGCTCACGAATCAGCCGGGCCAATGGCGGACGCTAGATCGACGCGCGCGTTCTTCCCCG
>QHON01000187.1 GCA_003218815.1 Verrucomicrobiota bacterium | reverse complement strand
ATCAATCAGGCTGTGTTGGACCTTCGCTGTGCCCCGTGGATGAGGGTGCACCCCGAAACTGTTTATTCCATTCGACTTGGAGATTACTTGCCAGGCTACGCGCCGACAGAAGCGCAGCGAATCGCCGAGCTCCGCAAGAGGCACCCGAGCATCGGGTTGCTCGCGTGGCACCGCGCTAAGAACCCGCCAGATTATTCAAATAACCTCAGCGCCTTAACAGTCGCACAAAAGGTCTTTCCCGAGATAAACTTCATCGGGCTCTCGCGTGCCGGCTTGGAGATGTTGCTCGGCCCTCCGGACGCCAAGCCGTTGTCACCCCAGAACTCTGTCACATACACCTTCGGGAACGGTGAGCAGGCGGTAATTTGCCGATTTCACTTTGATTCTAAGGGAAATGTCGAAAGCATCGAGAAGCTTCCCAGCGGATCTCGTTAGATTGACACGTCATTGGCCTCGCCGCGTTTGAGCGGGCAAACGCCGCGCTTTTTCGCGTTTCCGACGAAGTCAAGGAATTCACGAGCGGGTGCGCCGAAGTTCATCGCCGCCGCTTTTTCAAGCGCCTGCGAAATGTTCAACCCGCTAAGGTAAACGAGTTTGAATGCCGTCCTGATTTCGTCTCGATCTTGCGCGCTGAATCCGGCGCGACGCAGTCCGATCATGTTCACTCCAAAAACCGAATTGCGTTCTGCTGCGATTACAAATGGAGGCAGATCTTTTCCGAAAGCAGAACTGCCTTGTACCATCACCAGCCGTCCAACGTGCATGTGCTGATGAAATGTCGATCCACCGCCGAGGAATGCCGCATCGTCCACACGGACATGACCGGCCAACAAACAGTTGTTGGCGATGACCACGTTGTTTCCAATCTCGCAATTATGGCCGAGATGCGCACCTGCCATTAGGAAGTTCTTATCGCCGATTTTGGTGACGCTCCCGTCCGGGCTACCGCGATGGATCGTACAGTATTCGCGGATCACGTTGTCATTTCCGATCTCGACCTTCGTTTTTCGTTCCGGCGAGAACGAAAGATCTTGCGGCGGCGTGCCAATAATCGCGCCCTGTCCGATGAAATTACCAGTGCCAATCACGACATTTCCCTCAATGACAACGTGCGTGTGCACGATGGACTTATTACCAATCATCGCTTGCGGCCCGACTACCGAGAACGGACCGATCTCAACATCGGCGCCGAGTTGCGCGCCCGGATCGACAATCGCCGTCGGATGAATCTTCAAAGCACGCCTGCTTCCTTGAAGCTGAAGTAGCCAGGGCTTCCGTCCGCGGGAGTGCCAATGATGATGTGATCGAGCAATTTGATTTGGAGAAGCTCGGCGGCTTCGGCCAAACGCCGCGTCAGGCTGTGATCGGTCTGGCTTGGCGATGCATCGCCGGAGGGATGATTGTGCACGACAATCACCGCGTAAGCTGAGGAAACTACCGCTGGCCGAAATACCTCGCGTGGATGGGCGATACTTTCATTAACGCTTCCCATCGAGACTTCTTCCACTCGAATCAAGTGATAGCGCGTATCGAGTAGAATCACGCGCAGCGATTCTTTCCGCAGCCGGCGCAGCTCGGGCCCGAGCAGTTCGTTCACCAGTTCGGGCGAATCGATTTTTTGCTTCGACAATGTTTCCCGCGCGAGTCGCTGGCCGAGCCCAAACGCGGCGACAAGCTGCACGGCTTTAGCAAATTTGATCCCTTTGATCTTTGACAATTCATCTACGGAGCAGCGACTTAATCCGGTAAGCGAACCGTATTTTTCCAATAGCTGACGGGCCACTTCCACCGCATTTGCGCCCGAGACGCCGGTGCGCAGCAAAATGGCGATGAGTTCCGGGGTCGTTAGTGCGGATGCGCCGTGGGCGGCGAGTTTCTCGCGTGGCCGCTCGTCCCGCGGCATCTCCCGGATCTTAAGCTGCGACATTCGGGAAACGCGCGTTAAATCGACATTCGGCGGCAAAAATGATCGGCAGATCAGACGCGAAGTTGATCGAACATTTCGCGCAATGCATCCCCGAGCGCGAAGAGTGCGTCTGCGTACGGATTTGCCGCGATTCCATCCAGCACGGTTTGCGCTTCGCGAATCAAGTCGCTGCCGGCTGCGATTGATTCGTTGAGGGCGCCGTTGGTTGCGCCGATCCTCAGAAGCTCGGTCATCTCTTCAATTCTTTCCTCAAGCACGAGCCGGCAACAACGTTCCCGCTCAAAATCAGAAGCTGACTGCAAAAAGATCAACACTGGAAGAGTGAACTTACCTTTGCGCAGATCTGTGCCCAGTGTTTTGCCGGTCGCTCTCTCGCTCCCGGCAATATCCAGGCAATCGTCATAAATTTGATAGGCCGTGCCGATTTGAAATCCGAAGTTCTTGAACGTTCCAATCACATTCAAATCGGCCTCACTGATGAGCGCGGCCAACTCCGCCGACGCGGCAAAAAGCGATCCGGTCTTCTTCCCTACGATCCGCAAGTAATCTTCGACCTCGAGTTTGAGATCGAAACGACGCTGCGTTTGAATCATTTCTCCTGAACAGATTTCCCTCGCCGCCCGGGCGATTGCGCGACTGATGTCCGCGTTTTCGAAATTCGTGGAGAGGTTTAGGGCGTGCGCGAAAAGGCAATCGCCCAAAAGAACGCTGAGCGAATTTCCCCAGCGCGCATTCACGGTCGGCTGCCCGCGGCGGCGCTCGGCTTCGTCCATAATGTCGTCGTGCACGAGCGTGGCGACGTGAATTAGTTCGACGATGACGGCAAGATCGAGATGTCCCGAATTGATCTTGCCAGTCGCGCCGCCGGCTAGGAGGGCGAGGAGTGGTCGCAGACGTTTACCGCGACCGCCTACCGCATAGGTCACATAGCCTTCGATCGCGGGATCGAAGGCTGCCGTTTGTTGCGCGATGCGTCTTTCTACTTCATCGAGATGCGGCTGGACGAGCCGCGCCACTCGAGCTAGCGGGCCAAGCGAAAAGGCGATTGGCGTAATGTCAGTCCGAACGACACCCGAGCGTGCGAAAACTTCCACGAGCCGAGAATAGAGGGGCGGCTTGTGTGTTGTCAAAGCATCATCATGAGCTGGAGCAAATTACTGTAGGACGTTTCGGTGAAACGCCGAATGAAATGGCGGCTGACACAGCGGCCTACAATTTATCGCCGCCGCAACCAAGAGTCGGTGCCGTATTTTTGCTCCGCAATTTTTTCGGCGCGTTCCATCAAGGACTTGTCCAACGATTTTTCACAGCGCGCCTCCGCCAACGCCCTCGCGAATCGTTGCGCCAGACCATTCCCAAGATCGACATTTCCGCCGGTCGGACGGACTCGTCCTACGGTGAGTTGTATGCTGCCTTGCTGAAGCAAACCGCGCCTGGTGCGTCGCTGTGCTCCTCCCGCGATCTTGCGCCCATTTAACATTACGTCTGCGCGCATAGGATTTGCGAAACAGCTGTAGCCGCGATCGATGTTGTAGCTGGGCTCGCTGACTCCGGTCCCTTTTGCCAATTTTGCGGCCCCGGGGTCAACGACGCCGGCTACAGGGGCTAGCTCCACACGCTCGCCGTTCGCAGCGAATGCGTTGCACAAAGCGCGATGAATCTTCTCGTAAATTGACATCGACGATTCACTGAAAACCGGATCGCCTGGGGGAATAACAATGGAATAGGTCAGGTCTTCTTCGTGAAAAACGATCCCGCCGCCAGTCCAGCGCCGGACCAAATCGCGCTCACCCGCATAGTCAGCGACATCGGCAAATCTTCCGAAATAACCGAACGACAGAGCAGAGGATCGCCACCGATAAAATCGAATCGAGGGGACTGCTACCGAATCGAGCAGTGCTTCATCGATCGCCATGTTCATCGCAGCAGAGTGCTCATCGTCGTTATAATAAATGTCGAGCGCAGCGAAAAGCCCCTTTGTCATTTCTTGCTGTAAGGCGGCCTGTGACAGCCGGATTTGTTAGGTAGTAAGTTCAGCGAGGATTTTCGCTACCGCTTCATGCGGATTCGGATGCGTCGTGATCGGTCGACCAATTACCAAATAATCCGCGCCCGCGTCCAGCGCTTGGCGCGGCGTCATCACGCGCTTTTGATCGCCGGCGTCGGATCCCTTTGGCCTCACGCCCGGTGTCACGATCTTAATTTTGTCCCTGAACTCGCCGCGCAGCATTTTCACTTCGTGTGGACTGGCCACCAGTCCATCGATTTCTGCATCGACACCTAATTTGGCCAGGCGCAAGACCTGATCGTCGACTTTGTCGGCGATTCCAATTTCGCACAGCGTTTGTTCCGTCGCGCTTGTTAAAACGGTCACACCCAGGATCGACATGCTATTTGCACGAGCCGCGGTCGCGGCGCGGATCATTTCGCCTCCGCCGCTCAAATGAATGGTGAGCATGTGCACGCCGAGATTACTCGCGGATTCGACTGCTCTCGCGACCGTGTTCGGAATATCGTGAAGTTTGAGATCGAGCCAAATTTTTGCACCGGTGGATAAGACTGAGCGCACAATTTCGGGGCCTTCGGCGGTGTAAAGTTGCAAGCCGATTTTAAAGAATGAAATCTGGCCGTTGAGTTGATCGACAAGCACCAAGGCTTCCTTTTTCGTCGCCACATCAAGCGCGACGATGATTTTGTCAGCTGCCTTTGTCATTCCGAACGAAGTCGAGAAATCTCACACTCTTGAATTTTACAACGAGAGATGTCTCGACTCCACTCGACCTGACAATTGAAATGCAAACCATGCAAGTGCTCGCTCCAGCGAAGATCAATCTTTCCCTGAAAATTCTGGGCGACCGCGGCGACGGCTTTCATGAGATCGAGACGCTAATTACTCCGATTTCGCTTTCCGACGAGCTTAGAATCAAAAAGAGCGATAGCGAGAAGGGGATCGAATTTCGCTGTGATGATCCAACCGTTCCGATGGGCGCGGATAACCTTGTCCTTCGTGCGGCCAAAGCTTTTTTTACTACCACAAGGTTAGAGCCTGCCGTTTCAATCGAGCTCAAAAAGAAAATCCCGCATGGCGCGGGATTAGGCGGTGGAAGCAGCGACGCGGCAACCACTTTGCTAGTGCTCAATCAATTTTTTGAAACAAACCTGGCGCGCGATGAATTGGCCAGGCTTGGATCGACAATTGGATCGGACGTTCCATTTTTCGTCTTCGAATCGGCCGCGCTCTGTCGTGGGCGAGGGGAGTTGGTCACGCCGACGAAATTACCGGAGAGATTGTCGCTCTTGGTGTTAAAGCCAGATTTTACCGTGCCAACCGCATGGGCGTACTCGCGTTGGCACGATTCGCGAGAAATTCCCGGCGTCACCTATGCGGCTCAGGCATTCCTTGGCCAAACTTTCGTGAATGATCTCGAGCGTCCTGTCTTCGAGAAATTTATTTTTCTAGCACAGCTCAAAATGTGGCTGCTGCGTCAACCAGAAGTGGGTGCGGTGTTGATGTCCGGTTCGGGCTCGACGATTTTTGCCGTCTTGCGAAATAAACAAGATGCAGAAGCGATTGCAGAGCGGGTGCGCGATCAACTCGATCCGGAGCTTTGGACCTGTGCATGCGAAACGCTTTGATTCTCAGGTAGGGGCGGTTCACCGAACCGCCTGAGGCGATTGAGGTCAATCGCCCCTACCTAGTCGCCCGCGCTCGCACGTAAACGCGCCCTCGCGTATTCGCGATTCAGTTTCGCGATGAAGCTGGCGCTGATCTCGGCCGGACAAACCGCTTCGCACTCGTAAGTGTTGGTGCAATTGCCAAAACCTTCCGCATCCATCACCTGCACCATTTTTAGAACGCGCGTCACGCGTTCGGGATTTCCCTGGGGCAACAGCGACAGATGTGAGACTTTCGCTGCGGTGAAGAGCATGGCCGACGCGTTTGGGCACGCTGCCGCGCATGCGCCGCAACCGATGCATGCTGCGGCGTCCATGGAAAGATCGGCATCGTGCTTTGGAATTGGAATTGAGTTCGCTTCCGGCGCAGAACCGGCGCGCGCGGAAATAAAACCACCGGCTTGCACAATTCGATCCAGCGCGCTTCGATCGATTACTAGGTCTTTGATGATTGGAAACGATCGAACCCGAAAGGGTTCGACAACGATCGTTTCGCCATCGCGAAATTTCCTCATGTAAAGCTCACAGACCGCCGCGGGATGATCGGGTCCGTGCGCTTCTCCATTGATTGTGAGCGAGCAAGTGCCACAAATGCCTTCGCGGCAATCTGAGTCGAATGCGATCGGCTCGTCACCGCGCGCGAGCAAATTCTCGTTCACGATATCGAGCATTTCGAGAAACGATGTGTTCGGCGAAATGTCGCGTGCTTCGTAAACCAGCAGTTTGCCGCGCGATTGTCGATCTTTCTGACGCCAGATCCTCAGGCGGAAGTTCATAGTTATACAAATGGTAGGGACGGATCGCCGAGCCGTCCGCGGAACTTACTCGGCGCGCCCGGCGGTCGCGCCCTACCTATGAAATTTCTCATTTATAACTGCGCTGGGTTAGATGCACGGTGTCAAAGTGAAGTGGTTCGCGATGGAGCTTTGGAGGCGCAATCTGACCATTGTCGCCCTGAAATTCCCTCGCGAAAATGTGCGCCGGATGATTCGTCGCGCGCGAGGGCATCGACGCACATCAGCTCGGCAAACTCCAGAAAGTCAGCCAGGCGTCCGGCGCGTTCGAGTGACTGGTTGAAATCTTCGCCGTCACCAGGAACCCGAACTTCGCGCCAGAACTTTTCTCGTAGTTCGGGAATTTTTTGCAGCGCTTCGCTCAAACCTTTAGCATTGCGAGCCATTCCACATTTATCCCAGAGAAGAAGTCCAAGCTCGCGATGAATAGAATCGAGTGAACGCTTCCCATCGACATCGAGCATTTTTCTGATGCGAGCACGAACCTCGCCTTCTGCTTTCTGAAATTCCGGCGAGTCGGCGGACGGTCGCTTGCCAATCTGACCGGCCAGGTAATTTGGCAACGTGTATGGCAGAATGAAATAACCATCAGCTAGACCTTGCATAAGGGCGCTAGCGCCGAGCCGATTAGCGCCGTGATCGGAAAAAT
>QHON01000186.1 GCA_003218815.1 Verrucomicrobiota bacterium | reverse complement strand
GTTGGATCGACAATTTCCTGTCGCAGAAATTCCGGCGCGATATCCGAGCCACCTGTCAGCAGCAATCCGTCCATTTGGTCCGTCGAAACGTCGCCTTTGCGCGCATCGCAGACCTGAATGTCGGGATGCTTCACAAAAAATGGTTGAAACCATTTTTCATCTTTCGCCCGCATCCAGGTGGCCAGATTCGGCATCATGCAATGTGTGTTGTAGAGGCGCTTGTGCCAAACGCCTGTTTTGCGGTTCGGCGTGCGCCGCCGCGAAGGAAGAAATAGACGTAGAAAAAAGTCGCGATCGTTGGGGGAATCATGAAGTAACTTGCTTCGGTCCCGAGTTCGCCGCCCGTTATCCAAGCCGGTCCGACAAACGTGGCGTCGAATAACCGGCCTTGTGGCACTTGGCCGCCGTTCCGTGTTCCGATCATGAAAAATTGGCCGAAATCGAACGCCGCATGCCAGCCGACCGCCCACCAAAGCGAACCCGTGACACGAACGCTGACGCAAAGGAGCACGCCAAGAGCGAATATTATTCCGATGTCGATTGCGTTTTCGTGCGGCTTGGACAAGTGCGCGCCAGCAAACAACGCAGTCGTGATCAATGTCGCGGGCCAGAAACCGGCTCCGCGCCAGAGTGACTGCAAAGCGTACCCGCGAAAGACATATTCCTCAGTGACACCGACGAACAACATTGCGACGAGCCACAAAAACGGCGATGTGGTGAGATCGCTGCCGCGCAATGCAATGGCTTGAATGCTCATTCCGCCAGTGATCAGCATTCCTGCTCCGACAAAAGCGATTGTCGCGAAACCCGCGATTGCTCCATTCCAAAAAAATCCGCCGAATGCTTCGTTAATCGGCAAACCGTAACCGTCGATCCGACGGCGTTCGAATCGCGCGACTACGCCGGTCAGAATCAGAATCAGAATCAAATCGAAAGCGCCGCTAACAATAATGGACGGCGCGCTCAACGCGTTTGGAGCGACATGGAGCTTTGCCGCAAGGAATCCAATCGCGGGTTGTTCCAAGAATTGGACTGCAACAATAATTGCCGCGGCAAAAATGAGAAATCGCCAGCCGTGACGGAGTCCATGCCGACCGACGAATAACCATTTGACTCCTCTCATGCTGGCTTACACGAATTTCTCTTTGCCTAACGAATCAACTCTTGGCAATTTTTTGAATCCCGCGTATTTTCGAATGCCTATGCCTCGGGCTGGACCGCGAACCCAACCGCCGGTTCGGCGTCGGCAGCGACTTGGGTCTGGTCCTGCAAATAGGTCCGGCCTTTGTAAAACGGGGTGACGATTGCGAATAAGACTGCCGTTCCCAGCATCACCCAAACGAAAAACATGAAGTAACTAGCGCCTTGCAACTTCACCGAGCCATCGGGATTTTGGATGAAGAAATTGACGGCGGCGGTGAATTGGTTGCCGAGCGAGATAGCGAAGAGATACGTGCACATGATAAGCGATTTGAGTTTGACCGGCCCCTGGGTGTAGGAAAACTCGAGGTGAGTCGGCGAAACCAGCGTTTCGCCCGCGGTCAAAATCACGAACGCCCAAACTTGCCAGATAATGCTCGGGCGCGCACCGCCGTCGATCTGGGTTTGAATGATGGCGACTAGGAAAAATGACGCCGCGGTGACAAACAAGCCGGCTCCAATTTTTCGCAGCGGCGTCAATCGAACAAATCTCTCAACGAATGGATAGAGCCAGTAGGAAAAGAGCGGCAGCATGATCAGGATAAAAATCGGATTGACGGTCTGAATTTGGGACGACAACCATTCGATGCCGAAAAGATGTCGATCCATCGACTCGGCTTGAACGATCCAGGACGAAAAATTTTGCTGCCACAACGCCCAGAAGATCGCGATGAATGGGACTGGGATCAGAATGTTGAGAATAATCTTGCCGGTCTCTTTGTTAAAAATCTCCCGGGCATAAGTTCGCAAGCCGACTGGTGGAATGTGAACGAATTTCTTTCGACCCATCCAAAAGATAATCGTGGCGATGGCCATGAAGACACCGGGCAGTCCGAAGGCAACGTCCGGACTGTGCAAGCGGGGGCTTTCAAGAAAACCGACAATCGCCGGCGGGAGTTTTGCGATGAAACCGCCCAGCTCGGCTTTGTAGGGGTCGAGCAACCACGGAATCAAAAGCGTTGAAGCGAACGACCCAGCGTTGATCGAAAAATAAAACCAATTGAAGACGCGCGTAAGCAAATGCCTGTTCGTTTCGCCAAACTGGTCGCCGACGTTGGTCGAGACGCACGGTTTGATTCCACCCGCGCCAATCGCGATTAACAAAAGACCGATCGCGAGCAAATAGCGCGGTTCGATCGCGTGCGCGACCGGCGAACCTATCAGCGCGAGCGTGAGATGCCCAAGGCAGTAAACAATCGAGATCCAGAAGACCACCCAAAATTTTCCGAAGACCGCATCAGCCAGGATTGCGCCGAAAATGGGCAGAAAATAAAGCGCCGAAACAAAAGTGTGATACCACGCTTCGGCATTCGTCGGCGACATGACACTTAAATGCCCCATCTTGTCCAAGAGATACTTGGTCATGAAGATGGTCAGGATGGAATTCATCCCGTAGTACGAAAACCGTTCGGCCGCTTCGTTGCCGACGATGTAAGGAACACCGGGCGGCATCGTGCTGATCCTCGGAGGTGTCGTTGCGTATTTGTGTTTGGCCATAACGGACTGTTTGCCCTAAAGAGGTTTGGTTTTTGGAAAAAATTCAGCCGGGGTCGGTGAAGATGTCGATTTTTCAGACTCCATTACGCTTCGCTCGGACCACGCTTTCGCCGGATCGACCTGTTCTCTCTGGACTTCTGGCATTTCGCCGAGGGGGTGTTTTTCGCATGATGAACAAAACAGTAGCAAGCCGGTCGCGACACCGACGACGACCTGGCGAAGGAGAAAAGCCATGATGCGCTGGCACACTAATTGTCAATCCTTGGCCCGTGCAAGATCAAAACCGCTTTTGATTTCTCGCTATTCGCGCCGGGATTGCACCTGGGAACACGATCATGAGTTAGGCGGGATCGGCGAGCGGCTGTACAAATGATTGAAAGAAACGGCCACAGGATTACTATCAGACGCGGTGGCCCGCATGGAAAAAAATAGCGCCTGGAACGAAGTCTTCGCTCTCATTCTCCTCTTCGTCGGGACATTGCTCTTTCTCGCGTTGGTTTCCTACACGCCGAAGGACGTGCCATCCTGGGTTTGGTTCAGCAGTAGCTCGCCGGCAAATCATCCCGCGCAAAATTTCATCGGGCCGTTCGGTGCAATTATCGCGGGAATCTGCTATCAGCTGATCGGCGCCGCCGCATATCTTTTGGCAGCGACCCTTCTCGGCTTCGGCGTAGCGAAATTGTTTCACCCGCGTTTGCGGGTGACGCGGCGAATCACGTGGATCATTCTTTTTATCGCTTCCGGCGCCTGCCTGCTCCATTTGCAACCGTATCATCTGCGCGGCTGGCATTCTGCTTTCAACATCCAGGGACCAGGCGGCTGGATCGGTTATTGTTTTGCGGATGGGCATCATGGCTTGCTCCGCAATGTTCTTGGCCAAGTCGGCTCCGTTATTCTGTTAATCGGAATTTACGTGGCGACGCTGATTCTGATGACTGGATTACGGCCGATTCATCTTGTGCGCGAGACGGTCGCTGCGACACGGCGCACAAATGCGAGGTTGCATGAATGGCGATTGCGTCGGCGATTTCAAAAATCGAATCTAAAAGAAAAAATCGAGATCAGCGAGAAACAGCTCGCGAAGCAGCGGAGATTGCTCGAAAAACGGCTGAAAAGGAAAGACGTGTCCGTGCCTGAGCCGGCTGGCGCTTTTATTTTGGCTGACGAGCTCGCAAATCGGCCAAAACCGAAAGTGGTTGATACAACCGCTTTGCCGAGGGAGCGGACGCCGGGCCGTCGAAAACCGTCTCTCGCTGAGCTGCGCGCCAGTGGCGAGAAATCAAAACCGGCTCCAGCCTTAGCTAGTCGAACCTGGAAATCCGAAAACTATGTATTGCCCGGTTTGGATTTGCTGGACGAACAAGATGTGGAAGGGCGCGCGGCCGCGGATCCATCTGAATTGGAGCGCGTTCAACAGATTTTGATCGACACCCTGGCCCAGTTCGGCATTGCAGTGGCACCGGGCGACATTACAAAGGGGCCTACAATAACCCGCTATGAAGTGTATCCGGCGAAGGGCGTCCGCGTGGACAAGATTGTGAGCCTGGAGCGCGATCTTGCGCGCGCTACGCGTGCCGAGCGTATTAATATTCTTGCGCCGATTCCAGGCAAAGACACTGTTGGAATCGAACTCGCGAACTCCCGCAAAGTGACGGTGACACTGCGAGAACTCCTGCACTCGCCCGACTGGGACGAGGCGAAAGGACGCGCAAAGATTCCGCTCGCGCTCGGTAAAGACGTTTATGGCAAAGCGATCGTCACCGATCTGGCACAAATGCCGCACCTGCTAGTGGCCGGCACTACAGGCAGCGGGAAGAGCGTGTGCATTAACGCCCTCGTCGCAAGCATGCTCTTCCGGTTCACCCCGGAGGAACTGCGTTTTATCATGATCGATCCCAAAATGGTCGAGATGCAGGTTTACAATTCGCTGCCGCACCTCGCGCTCCCAGTGGTTGTCGACCTAAAAAAGGTGCTCCTCGCTTTGCGGTGGCTGATCGATGAGATGGAACGTCGTTATAAAATCTTCGCGCGGGCTGGCGTTCGCAACATCGCTAGCTTCAATGCTCGACCAGTAAAAAAGAAAGACGGCGATCTTGATTCTGAAGAGGCGGACGTACCGCCAGCGAAACGTGTTGCTGCCGATAGAGCCACCGCTGCTGAAATCAAGGTTCCGCGCGAAGACGAGTTGGTCATTCCCGATAAAATTCCCTACATCGTAGTCATTATCGATGAGCTGGCCGATTTGATGCAGACGGCGCCAGCCGACGTTGAGACCGCGATCGCGCGGATCACCCAAATGGCCCGTGCCGCTGGCATTCATCTGATCGTAGCCACGCAAACGCCGCGGGCGGATGTCATTACCGGCGTCATCAAAGCGAATATTCCGAGCCGGATTGCATTCCAGGTTGCATCCAAGATCGACAGTCGCGTCATTCTTGACGAAAACGGCGCCGACCGATTGCTTGGGCAAGGCGATATGCTATACCTCCCGCCGAGCGCTTCGCGTCTTATTCGCGCCCAAGGTGTACTTGTGACCGATGATGAAATTCGTCGGCTCGTTGAATTCGTTTCCGCGCAAAGCCCACCTGCTTTTGATCCGGAGATGCAGCAGAAATTGCAATCCGTGGCACCGTCAGAAGAAGAAGTAACGGAGGAAGACGAAGAGCTGGTGGAGAAATGTCTTGAAATCATTCGGCAGGAAAAACGCGCTTCCACGTCCTTGCTTCAACGGCGACTGCGACTCGGTTACACGCGTGCTGCGCGCATCGTTGATATTCTGGAGCAGCGCGGTATTTTGGGTCCCGGCGAAGGCGCTAAACCGCGCGAGATTCTTGTCGACCTTGACGCGGCCGTTTAGCCGCCAACCCCCATCATGACTATCGAAGGAATCGGTAAAAAGTTTGAAGAGGCGAGGCGTGCGCGCAATCTTACTCTCGACGAAGCAGCGCGCATGACCAAGATTCGTCCGGCGCGGCTGGCAGAGATTGAGGCGGACGATTTTTCGCAATTTCCCAGCCTGGCGTATGCAAAAGGGTTCCTGCTCATCTACGGGAAATTTTTGGATGTCGATGTAACGCCATATCTCGAAGCCTTTGAGGATTCCGAGCACGTCACAGTCGATGGCTACTCATACCTTCAGGAAAATCCTGCCCCAAAACAAGCCAGTGCGCCTGTTGTTCGTCCTTCCAAGCGCGATCGTGTATCACCAATGCCACTCATCTTTGGGATCCTGGTGCTGGTAGTCGGTTTTTCGGTGATGAAGCTGATTCTCAATGTCCAGCGGATTTCTCGGCGGGCTGCGGAACCTGCAGCTCAAGTGTCGCCGAGTGCCTCCGCGATCTCAAACTCTGCGACCGCATCGCCAAGCATCGCTGCGGAAAAGACGACGACGAGTAACGTTGTGTCGGCACCGTCGATCTCCCCATCGGCCACGGTTACGCGAAAGGCGACAGCGGTTGCTGCAGCCACGCCTGCGCCCTCAGAGCCAGAAGTGCGGCGAGCCGAGCCTGTGCGCCCAGAAGATCTCGCAAAAGCGCGCGGCGCTGCCAACTCGGCTCCGACGGAGTCAGCCGGACCGAACCGTGTCGCTATTCGGCCGCTTAAAAGAACCTACATCAAAGTCACTGTGGACAATGAAAAAGGGAACCCTGCTGTCGAGCGTTGGATTTCGCCGACTGACGGCACTGTGGAGTTTAGCGGTCAGCATATTTCCGTGCACGTTCTCGATCCTGACGCCGTTCAGATCATGAAAAATGGCAAAGCGCTCGAAGACGACGACGACGACGTGACGGTCAACTAATTTTCTTTCTCAATGCGAGAGCATACCGCCTCCGTAGCGGCAGGCCTATCGCCTGCAAATCCAACATCGAAGCGGATGACACGCCCGCCACCACGTCCATATCGCACAAAAGTTGGCATGATCAGCCTCGGTTGCGCTAAAAACCTTGTCGATGCCGAGATCATGCTCGGCAGTGTGCTGCAGTGCGGAATGGAAATTACCTCCCGCGCGCAAGATGCCGATGTCTTGGTGGTCAACACCTGCGCGTTTATTGATTCAGCCAAGGAAGAATCCATTAATTCGATTCTGGAGGCGCATCAGCAGCGCGGTTTATCCAAGCGACCAAACCAGAAATTAATCGTGAGCGGTTGTATGTCGCAAAGATTCTCGAGTGAGCTGCGCGAGTTGCTGCCGGAGGTGGACGCGTTCGTGGGACTCGATCAAGTGAGCGAACTTGGGGAAATTGTTCAGAGGGTGGTGACCGGGGGCGACGATCCCGGTCGGGCCTCTTTAGCTGACGCTGCCCCAGCTACCAACCTCGGCTACAACTTCGTTACCCCTCATCCCAGTTATATTCCCGATTACGACACTCCGCGCTTCAGACTTACCCCAGCGCACTCGGCTTATGTTAAAATTGCCGAAGGCTGCAATCACCCGTGTAGTTTTTGCGTGATCCCACGGATGCGGGGAAAACACCGGAGTCGGAATCCTGAATCGGTGCTCGCGGAGGTCCGAGGACTCGTCAAGGAAGGCGTGCGTGAGATAAATTTGATCAGTCAGGACACGACGTATTACGGGATGGACTTGTGGTCGCAAAAAGCGGGCCCTCGTCAACCAGTTGATTCGTCGCGTGGACCAACGCTTACGGCTCTGCTTCGCAAAATTCAAGAGATCGAAGGCGAATTTTGGGTGCGCCTGCTTTATACACATCCGGCGCATTGGAGCGATGAATTGATCGAGACGATCGCAGAATGCGACAAGGTTGCGCGTTATATCGATATTCCCTTGCAGCACATCGATGAATCAATGTTGCGCCGGATGCAGCGGGAAACCTCGCGCGTCCATATCGAGAAGTTGATCGGCAAGTTGCGCGCCGGAATTCCTGGCCTTGCCATCCGCACCACTTTCATCGTTGGATTTCCCGGCGAAACAGAAGCGGAGTTTGAGACCCTGCTCGACTTCATTGGGCGCGCTCGATTTGAACGGCTTGGCATCTTCAAATACTCCCAGGAGGAGGGTTCGCGCGCGGCGAAAATGTCGAACCAAATTCCCCCAGAAATTAAGAATGCACGTTACCGGATCGCGATGTCGATCCAGCAGGAGATCGCTCACGCCATTGCACGGGAGAAAGTTGGAAGCGAAATAAAGTTACTGGTTGACCAGCCACATGTCGCTCGCAGCGAAGCGGACGCGGCGGATGTCGACGCGCGAGTCATTTTGTCCGAGACGGCAACAGTGGGCGAATTCACTTGGCGCAAAATCACGGGAAGCCGCGGATACGATCTGCTGGCCTAAGCTCCTCCGGCTGATTCCCTGCCGGGCCCAGACATTTGGTATCCGAATGAACTTGACGAGTGACAAGTTGCTCATTTTGAGCGATGCTATACGACCGATTCGCTCCGTCTGATGGCCGACCCAAACGAACCAAAAAAAGAGACTGTTCGCATTGTTTTGCCGCCGCAGGAGCCGGTCGCGAAGCCGTCCGACACTAATACGCGTTCGCGCGACACGGTGCGCATTCAGTTGCCAGCCCATCAGTCGGCAAACAAGGTGCCTCACCAGCCTCCCGAGGCTCCAAAACCTCCCGCAAGAGCGTTTGTATCACCGTCATTATTCGCCTCACCAGGGGCCTCTTCAGTTCCCTCGCCGGGGCCAGCCCCAGCCATCCTTTCAGCCCCTGAGCCTGCTCTCGACCCTGGCTCGGTTAGTGCAGCGCCAGAGTCGGTTTCGCCCGGCCCCAAGAAGGAGACGGCGCGTGTCCCGGTAATGCCTGAGCCCCGGGTGATGCCAGCGCCAGCGGTTGAGATGAAAAAAACTCAGCCGCTCATCGCTATGCCACAGATTGCGTCTCAGAGGACTTCGATCGCAGGTGCACCAATCGAGAAAGCCGAGGAGAGTGCGACGATCAGTGCAATTCCGATGCCGATCTGCTGGGCGCTGCTCGGAGCTTCCGCTGTCATTTTGATTATTCAGATTTGGACTTACTTTTCTTAAAACCTATGGACAACAATTCCGCTGTAATCAATGTCGACGAATCCAATTTTGACCGCGAAGTAACGCAAAGCAGCAAACCTGTGATTGTCGATTTTTGGGCGGAATGGTGTGGTCCCTGCAAAATGGTTGCGCCGTTGCTGGACGAGATCGCGCGCGAAAAGGCCGATGCGATCAAGATTGCAAAAGTAAACGTGGACGAAAACCAGAGCCTTTCGTTCAAGTACAACATTCGCGCCATTCCAGCGTTGCTCTTCTTCAAAAACGGGCAACTGCGCGACCAGGTCACCGGCATGGCGAGCAAAAAAGATTTGCTTGGCCGTATCGACGCGCTCGCGTAATCAGCCCCGGGGTGGCAGGCGTTTCGCCTGCATTGGGTAAGATCGCCGCAGCCGACGCGGTTGCCTCTGCAATTTCAATTTTGCGCTTGGCGCGGCTCGGACGCGCAACCTACGGCTCCTAAACGCATAGGACTAAAGTCCCATAGACGGCTGTCGGGAGTCCTGATAAAATCGCCCTCGATTACGTCATCCGACGTTTCAACGCATCTTCGGCCGGGCTGAAGAAGCTGCAGGGCCGGGTGTTCGCTGAGACACCGCTTAGCGCGATCCCCAGATCCAACAGCCGAAGAGAGGCTGCGCCGATATTAGCTCGCCTTTTTTCGTACTGCTGGATAATAGAAGGAAGCCGAATGAAAGCCGAAAAGGACAAGCTCGAAATTTTACAAAGCCTCGATCATTTTCGAACATGGCGATATTGGAAGTCGCTCGACGATCAGCGGGTTTGCATTCTTTGCGCGAAAAAGTTCAACGGCCATGAGGTGCAAATTACGCGCTCCGATAACGGCAAGTACGAGCTTCAGTGTCCGACCAAGGATTGCAATTCAGGGCCGTATCAATGGGTCTATCCGGACGCGCCACTAGTTCCTGACACGACCGAGCCGGACTGGTGGGGTTATTCACCAAAAGCAGGGACGCAAATTAGGGACAAGCTCCAAGCCTTGCAAAGCCTCGATCATTTTCGAACATGGCGATATTGGAAGTCGCTCGACGATCAGCGCGTTTGCTTTCTTTGCGAGAAAAAGTTCAACGGCCATGAGGTGCAAATTACGCGCTCCGAAAACGGCACGTACCAGCTTCACTGTCCGACCAAGGAATGCAATTCAGGTCCGCATCAGTGGGTCTATCCGGACGCACCACAGATTCCCGACACGACCGAGCCGGGCTGGTGGGGTTATTCACCGAAAACAGGGCCGCAAATTAGGGACCGCGTTTCATCGTCTCGATTGTCAGGATCTGCCGAGTCGAACTCCTGGGATTATTCACCGAAAGCAGCGAAGCCGGCCCGGTCGGATGGTGACGATCGCAGAGCGAGGCGCCGTC
>QHON01000185.1 GCA_003218815.1 Verrucomicrobiota bacterium | reverse complement strand
CGGCGGAGTTTCCCGTGACCGAGCTTGCCGGAAAGATGGCGGATTACGCCGTGACCTTAAACGAAATCAAACAAAAGGTCCTTCCCTCGATCGATGATGCGTTTGCAGCCAGGCTTGTGCCTGGAAAAACAGTTGCGGACCTCCGCCAGATGATCGGACACGATCTCGAGCACGAAAAAGAACACGAGGTGGAGCGGGCGAAAGAGTCGCAGATCTTCAAGTTTCTCCAGGAACATACTGCCTTTGATTTACCACCTCCGCTCTTAAAAAATGAAACGCGGCGCGCCTTGAACGAACTGGTGCATCGCAATCGCGAGCGCGGTGTGCCTGACGACATGCTGAAAGGCAAAGAGAAGGAACTGGTGGAAGGGGCAGGCTCTCTCGCCGCGCACCGATTGAAAACCAACTTTATTCTGAGCCGCATCGCCGAGCGTGAAAAGATCGAAGTTTCTCGTGAAGAGATCGATGCGCGCATCCGCGAAGAGGCCGCGCGCTACGACATTTGCTCGGTAAGACTCTTGATTTCCTAAAGGCAAATGTTAGCATCGAGGAGACGCAAGAACGCGCTGTTGTGGAAGAAAAATCATGAGTGTATCCAATGAAAATTTGTCGCAATCCGTGCTGATTCCGATGGTTGTGGAGCAGACCGGCAGGGGCGAGCGCAGCTACGACATTTACTCGCGGCTCCTGAAGGACCGCATTGTTTTCATTGGAACTCCAATGGACGATCACATCGCCAATCTGGTCATTGCGCAGTTGCTCTTTCTGCAAATGGAGGACTCAAAGAAGGACATCAATATCTACATTAACTCGCCGGGCGGATCTGTAACGGCAGGGCTTGCCGTTTATGACACGATGCAGTTTCTTACGTGCGACGTGACGACCTATTGTCTCGGCATGGCCGCAAGCATGGCTGCGGTTTTGCTTTGTGCCGGCACGAAGGGGAAGCGCTTCGCTCTTCCCAATTCCGACATCATGATCCATCAGGTTTCCGGTGGTGCGCAAGGCGCGGCGAGCGACGTTGAGCGCCAGGTGGATTACATGTTTAAGTTAAAGAAACGCCTCATCAGCATCATTGCCCAACATACCGGTAAATCCCAGGAGCAGGTGCGACTGGACTCTGACCGCGATTATTATATGTCGGCTGCAGAAGCGAAGGCGTATGGTCTCGTTGACGAAGTGATTAAGTCTCGCAAGGAAGTGAAGCTGCTTGATGGCGCGACGCCGCCCTCCGGGGATCGCTCGGTGGCCGTTGCCGAGGCTGCTTTACCGCGCAAAGCCGGGGGATAAGAACTCCCTTTTTAAAAACAAATATGGCCCGCGCTTCCAACCTCACGATGTGCTCGTTTTGTGGCAAGAGCCATGCCGAGGTGCGCAAGTTAATCGCCGGGCCGGGCGTCTATATCTGCGACAGTTGCATTAACGTTTGCAAAAGCATTCTCGACAAAGAACTCAACGAGGATGCGAAGCGCCAGTCTTCAAGCATTCGTGTCCCAAAACCGGCGGAAATTCGGCGCTCGCTCGATCAATATGTGATTGGCCAGGAAATCGCGAAGAAAACGCTTTCAGTGGCGGTGCACAACCATTTTAAGCGTGTTTTGCAGACGTCCGCGATGCCCGATCCGTCCGCCGCATTTCAACCCGATCCATTAGCCGACGTTGAAATTGAGAAGAGCAATATCCTGCTGATCGGTCCAACCGGTTCGGGAAAAACGTTGCTGGCCAAGACGCTGGCGAAAATTCTGGATGTGCCGTTCTGCATCGCCGATGCGACCACGCTTACCGAAGCGGGTTACGTAGGTGAAGATGTCGAGAATATTATTTTACGCCTCTTGCAAAATGCCGATTACGATGTGAAGCGCGCGGAGATCGGTATCGTTTACATCGACGAGATCGACAAGATCGGTCGCAAGACTGATAATGTGAGCATAACGCGTGATGTCTCTGGCGAAGGCGTTCAGCAGGCTCTTTTGAAGATTTTGGAAGGCAGCACGTGCAACGTTCCGCCGCAAGGCGGCCGTAAACACTCGCACCAGGAATACATTCAGGTTAACACCGAGAAGATCCTCTTCATTTGCGGCGGCGCTTTCATCGGCCTCGAAAAAATTGTTCAGAAACGGATCGGTCAAAAAGTAATGGGTTTTGGCAGCCCGACGCTGGAGGTTGAGGAAGCGTTACGAAAGGAAGCCATCCGCCATGTCGAGCCAGAAGATTTGCTCGCTTTCGGAATGATTCCGGAATTCATCGGTCGGTTGCCGGTTGTGAGCTGTCTCGACGCGCTGACCGAGGAAGAGATGGTTGCGATTTTGACCGAGACGAAAAACGCGATGGTTAGGCAGTACACGAAACTCTTTTCAATGGAAGGCGTGCGGCTGACGGTGACAAAGGACGCGTTGCGCGCTCTTGCGGCCCAAGCGGTCACAAAAGGAACGGGCGCGCGCGCGTTGCGTTCAATGCTCGAACGGACAATGCTAGACATCATGTACGACGTCCCGAGCCGCGAAGACATTGCCGAAGTGACGATTAATCGTGCCGTCGTCGAGGGCAGAAAGCTACCACTGATTCGCAAGAAACAGGACAAGACGGCGGCCTAAAAATTGCGTCCCGGTGGCGGAAACTGAGCCGAGTAGCAATAGCTCGGTACGCCAATCCTAATTCCTCTCACGACGCATTTTGGATCGATATGCCCGACGTCAGCCACGTGCTGAGGAACCACGCGCGTTTGGCGATTTCAAAATTGTGTAATACAAACTTTCGCCTTCGGAAGTCCTGCCCGTCCCATATCCCACAGGGCCGAAGGTACACGTTTTACGTGCAGTATTTGGTGTGCGGAAAAGCTGGCTCCGCCAGCCGAGGAGACGCAGCTGTAAATCATCGCCGTTGCAACTATGCCTATATAACGAGCTAACCTCGCATTCATTCAGCTTATTGCTATAGCTAAACGCAGATCGTTACGCATGCGCACTGCTATTCTCAACACCGGCACAGAACTCTTGCTCGGCGATGTGCAGGACGCGCACCTTGCATTCATTGCCCGCGAGATTTTTCCCTTAGGTCTGCGCATCGAAGAACGACGTACGGTTCCCGATGGCCAGGCGATTCGAGATGCACTGGCGGAGTTGTTTTTACGCGCCGAAATTCTATTTGTGACCGGTGGCCTGGGTCCAACCAGCGATGATATAACGCGGGAGATGATTGCCGGTTTGCTTGGATTAGAGTTGCATCAGCATCCACAACTGCTGGCTTCGCTTCGGCAAAGACTTCAAACGCGTGGAATCAAATGGACTTCGGGTATTGCCCGTCAGGCTGATGTGCCGGCTGGCGCGCAGATTCTTCCAAATGAAAACGGGAGTGCGTCGGGATTATATTTAAAGGCGAATATCAATTCGCACATTGCTTCACCGCATCTCTTTGCTCTGCCGGGTCCACCGCGTGAGCTTCAGCCAATGTTTGGGCGGTCGGTGATGCCGATCTTGCATTCGATTGTTCGACCTTCGAAGCCGTTTGAGTGCCGCATTTACCATGTCACGGGGATCGGTGAATCGCTGGTTGAAGAGGCGATCGGCCAGAGGATTTCAGCAATCTCCGGAGTGGAACTTGGTTATTGCTCACGCCCCGGAGACGTCGATGTCCGAATCATCGGCGAGTCCAACGCGCTTGAGCGAGCGGATAAAATCATCAGAACTACGCTGGGAGACTCGATTTACTCCACAAGCGAAGCTGCTCTGGAAAAGGTAATTATAAAACTTCTTACGAAAAGAAAAGAGACACTTGCCCTGGCAGAGTCTTGCACTGGCGGTTTGCTCGCGAATCGAATTACGAATATGCCAGGCGCTTCCACAGTTCTTCTCGCCGGCTACATTGTCTATTCAAACGAGGCGAAGATTAACGCGCTCGGTGTTGATCTCAAATTGATCGAGCGTTACGGCGCAGTCAGTGAGCCAGTCGCGCGTGCGCTGGCAGAAGGCGCGCGAATGCGCGCACGATCGACATTTGCTCTTTCAACCACCGGAATAGCAGGACCAACCGGAGGATCACCAGGGAAACCAGTCGGCACTGTTTACGTCGCGCTCGCGTCGTTGGATCAGACAATCGCGAGGAAGTTTTTCTTCCCGAGCGATCGTGAAACCTTCAAGGAACTCGCGGCGCAAGCCGCCTTCGATCTTCTGCGCAAGAAATTAATATCAAGATCGAATCAGTAGTCACCCACGTCGACAGGCGTACCAACCTTTACTCGATCGTAAAATAACTTCGCTCCATCAAATGGCATTCGAATGCAACCGTGCGAGGCAGGATATCCCGGCAGAATCCCGACGTGCATGCCCACACCATCGCCGGTAAGTCGCATGAACCATTTCATTGTTGCGCCTACGAAATGAGTTCCGCTTGGAGCCGAATCAATTCGCGCACTCACACCGGCGCGAACGATACGCCCGGAGCCGTCCACGAAGTCACCGTAAAGACTGGAGTGATGATTCGGGTCCTTTTCGAGCACGGGTAAATGTCCCGTGGGTGAAGTGTGCCCGCGCTTGCCAGACGATATAGGGCTGTCGATGACGATTTGCTCGCCAATCATGAGATAGGCGCGCTGTTTTGGAAGAGAAATCACAACGTGCACGGAATCAGGCGTGGCTTGTGTCATTAAGGAGTGATTGATCTTGATCGGCTCTTGCCTCTGAATGAGTTGGGAAGCTTTGCGCAAAGGTTGTGGCTGCGTTGGTCCGGAACGTATCTGAGCGCTGGCGGCGTACGTCAGCGCGGCCGCCAGCAGTGCACAGAAATATCTGAGGAGGGTTGCCGGCATAAATTAGTCGCGACTGTAACTCTTTACGCGCTGAAGCCAACCAGATAACCATCGTGATTCATGCCGCTGAGCGGGGGCGTTTTGGACGCGCCGAATCAAAACCTCTCTTGCCGATCGGGAGAATTCTTCGACCGCCGTCGCGCCACGCCCTGTCTGATGCATGCCTTCGAGAACCTGAAGCAAGCCCCAGCCTTGATCTCGATAACGCTCCGTGTGCAAGACTCCTTCACCTTTGAAGTTCACATAATCGGCAAGTGCATAACAGCCTTGTGGCGTGTCCGCGACACGCTCGAATTGGCCCTGTACATGCGCGCGTTCGGAAGGCACCGCTTCCACTAGCATCTTCGGAAGCGCATTCTGTAGCCGCGCAATGAGAAATTCGGTCTGAACATCGACGGTGTCAGCAAGAAATCGGCGCAATTGGTTCATCTCCGGCGTGTGCTGAGCGTGCAAAAACTCGGCCCGAGAATTCCACGGACACGGAGTCTCGTCGATTTTTAAAAGTAACGTTGGCAATTTCGCGCCGCGACTCGAGATAAAGATTACAAGCTTCGGAAAGCTTTCTTCGAACGGACCGCGCTGGCCTTTTGGATACCAGATGAAATGACCAATGCCGAGCGAAGCGAAGTTTTCACCCTCATTCCACGAGGTGAGACCAGCGACGCTTCCATTGCATTCGTTTTGCCAGATCTTTTTCCCAATCCTGAGAGCATCACTCTGCGAGAGCGTGATCGCGTGAACGGGCTGCGGGCCACCGGCAAGGCAGGCGAGGAAGGCAATGGCAGCGAGAAAGCGAGCTTGGATGTCCTTTTGGCCGCGCTGTTTTCTTGACGAGTAAAGTTTATCCATTAGCGTGCCCCTTCTTGCGGCGCTCGATTTAAAGCAAGCCCGCTGGAAAATTCCATTTTATGAAACGTTTCATTCTTATTCTGGCCGTATTTTCGCTCGTGTTGCCGCTATTCGGGCAAGAGAAATCATCACCGTTTAAAGATCAAAAGGACAAGGTCAGTTACAGCCTGGGTCTTAATATCGGATTTAATCTCGGCAGACAAAACGTACCGATCAATCCCGACGCGCTCGTCGCCGGAATAAAGGACGCGATCGCAGGTAAACCTCAACTTACTCCCGATCAGATCAAGGAGACCATGACGGCGTTTGAAAAAGATATGGAACAAAAACAGAAGGCAGCGGCAGACAAGAACGCGTCGGAAGGCACGAAGTTCCTCGAGGAAAACAAAAAGAAAGAAGGTGTAAAAACGACCGCCAGCGGTCTGCAATACAAGGTCGTCAAGGAGGGAACAGGTGCCCAGCCAAAAGCGAATGATACCGTGACAGTCAATTATCGCGGAACACTCATTAATGGCACAGAGTTCGACAGCTCATACAAACGCGGAGAACCTGCAACATTTCCGGTCAACGGCGTGATCAAAGGATGGACCGAAGCGCTCCAATTGATGAAGGCAGGATCAAAATACCAGTTATTCATTCCGCCGAATCTCGCCTACGGGGAGCGCGCCGTTGGTCCCGACATCTCACCTAATTCGACTTTGATTTTCGACGTCGAACTGATGGACGTTAAACCCCCGGCAAGCGGCGCAAGCCCCGCGCCTTCTGCATCGCCTCGATAATGTAGTGGCGCTGGCCCGCGACGAGCGCTGAGCCAAAAGGAATAAGGGCTTGGCGCAAGTGTCTGCGTTGACGTCAACGTGCGGTCACGGCGGCTTCCCAATCCAGCCGCAGCGCGTCACCCCAGAGATCCTCCAGGCTATAAAAGGAGCGTTTGTCTCGGTGAAATACATGCACGACTACTTGCAGGTAATCGAGCACAATCCATTGGCTGCCGGGAAATCCATCGATTGTTGATGGCCGAATCCCGTGATCCTCTTTTAAGCGCGTTTCAATTTCATTTGCGATCGCTTTGAGCTGCGGCTCGGATGTGGCTGAGCAAATCACAAAGAAATCGGTAAACGTCGAGATCAAACGCAAATCCAGGACGACGATTTCTTCCGCCTTTTTGTTTGAGGCGAGTTCCGCACAAGTTTTCGCTAGCTTTTCTGCGGTTATTTCACTTGCTCCTGGTAAAGTTTTTGGCGGTCAATAATTTCTTCGACTGATCTCGGTACGAAATAGCGAATCGATCGGCCAGCGGCAACTCTCTTTCTGATCTCCGTGGCAGAGATGTCGATCCTGCGATGCACCGGCGGGTAATCATGTTTCGTTCCCGCCTGCGTGCGGTCAAAAACAACAAAACGGACGATTTTTTCCAATTCGGTAAAGCGATGCCATTTCCCGAGTGTGGACACGTTGTCTTCGCCGATGAGATAATAGATTTCCGCGTCAGCTTCACGCCTTCGGATTTCTTCAACAGTATCAATCGTGTAAGAAGGAGGTGGGCGCCGTAGTTCGCAATCGTCCAACACGAATTCATTTTCGCCCTCGATTGCAGCTTGCAACATCAACAATCGCATCTGTGCGCTCGCGGCGGGTGACTGCTTAAGCGGCGAGACTGCCGCTGGAACGAAGATTATTTTTTCTAGCCCGAAGGTCTCACGCGCTTCGCGAGCGAGAATCAAATGCCCGTGGTGAACCGGATCGAATGCTCCGCCGTAGATGCCAATTTTCATTACCAACGAAGCGTGACGAGAGCGTGTTTTTTGTTTTCTCCGTGCAAGATCGACATCTAAGTTCCGAAAGTATGAAGAGTGATTCGCTTGGTCAATTGATTCTAACCGGTGTTCCCGGGACACGCCTTGATGCAGCAGCGGAGAAATTGTTTCGGCGAATCCAGCCCGGTGGCTTCATTCTTTTCGCTCGCAACATCGAGAGCGCGCCGCAACTGCGCAAACTGATAGATGACTTGCGCAGCCTCAGCGAAGTCGAGCCGATTATCACTATCGACCAGGAAGGTGGCCGCGTGTCGCGATTGCGCTTAATCGGAAACGAGCCACCGAACGCGCAGCAATTGCGCGACAAGGACGATGTCCATCTTATCCAAAGACATGGCGATATCACCGGAAGATTGCTCCGGCTTTTCGGCTTCAATCTCGATCTTTGTCCAGTGCTCGACATTTCGTTCGATGACAACGCGGATAATTCACTGCGTGGCCGATGTTATGGGAAAACGGTCGAGCAAGTTGTTCGAAACGCCGGTGCGTTCAACCAAGCTATGGAAGGGCAGGGGATCGCAAGCTGCGGCAAACATTTTCCCGGTTATTCGGCGGCAACCGTGGATGCGCATCATGAATTGCCGACGATTTCTCGCACACGCGAGCAATTGGATGGCGAAGAGCTCGCCGTCTTTCGGCAATTTGTAGGTAGGGACGGTTCACTGAGCCGACCGAGGGCGATTGACCTCAATCGCCCCTACTTCGGCGACGACAAGATCGACAGCATGATGACTTGCCACGGCTGGTATCCATGTTTCGAGCCGAAAAGGATGCCCGCGACATTATCGCATCGAGTTGTGACAGGCTTGCTGCGCGATGAGATGGGCTTCGACGGCTTGATTATGACTGATGATCTCGACATGGGCGCGATCCTGAATGAGTACGGCCTTGAAGAAACAATTCGCCTCGCGCTCGCGGCGGGAAATGATCTGGCCATGATCTGCCATCGCATTCCAGAAATCGAGAATGTGCATCGAATTCTCAGCACGTTGCCGCGCGATCAAATCGATCGCGCACTGCATAATGTCTCGCGCTTCAAGAAAAAGCTAAGGCCACCCGATGAATTTTCAGAAGCAGCCTTTCGCAAGATCGACAGTGAAATCTGGGAGCTGCGCATCGCTGTCCTTGGCGAAGAGCGCGCGAAGCAACGCAGTCCCGACGATGCCAAACGCTCGCCGGTGGAAATGTATTAAGTTGCTGAACCCTGTCTGACCGGCGCGAGATTGAAGTAACCAGCTTGACCCCTCTCGCGAATCCGACATATCCTGCGCTCTCGTTGGTCGGCCGAAAGAATTCGGCGGCCTGCGTTTAGAGAACGACCGAATTTGCGAAGAATCATTGCGTGAGTGCGGGCCAACAAACACGGAAAGAACTCACCGTTCGTGGCCTGATTGTCGGTATCATCATCACGTTAGTGTTCACAGCGGCCAACGTGTACTTCGGCCTCAAAGCCGGTCTCACCTTTTCCACATCGATTCCCGCGGCGGTGATTTCGATGGCGATCCTGCGAGCCTTCCGGGACGCAACAGTTCAGGAAAACAACATCGTGCAGACGGTCGCCTCGGCAGCGGGCACGCTGTCGTCGATTATCTTCGTGCTGCCGGGTTTGATCATGATCGGTTGGTGGACTGGATTTCCATTCTGGATCTCATTCGCGATCTGTGCATTGGGCGGGATTCTGGGCGTGATGTACTCAATTCCGCTGCGCCGCGCGCTGGTAACCACTTCCGATCTGCCCTACCCCGAAGGTGTCGCATGCGCCGAGGTGCTGAAGGTCGGCAGTAGCGGCGATTCGGAGCACGCCTCCGACATTGAACACGGCCGGGCAGGTCTTCTCGCGGTGTTGTGGGGATCGATCGTGTCAGCGGTGTTTGCGGTGATCGTTGCGACGCAAATGTTCGCCTCCGATGTAGCGCAGACTTTCCGAATCGGCCGCAAGGGCGCCGTGAGCGGTTATGACTTCGCGTTGTCGTTCGCCTTGCTGGCGATTGGGCACTTGGTTGGTCTCTCAGTTGGTATTGCGATGCTCATAGGCACATTGATTGGCTGGGGCTGGGGCGTACCGCACTATTCCTCGCTCGTGCCCGATCTCACCAGC
>QHON01000120.1 GCA_003218815.1 Verrucomicrobiota bacterium | reverse complement strand
CGACGACACAATCGTCGTGCACACGAGCGATCATGGCGACAGCTTGGGCGCGCATCATCTGTTCGCCAAAGAAACAATGTTCGAAGAAGCCGCGCGGGTTCCGCTCTTGGTCCGGCTGCCCGGTCAGAAACGCGGCAAGATCGTTTCGCAACCAGTGAGCCACATCGACTTTGTGCCGACGTTGCTCGATCTTCTTGGCCAGCCAAAGCACCCACAGTGCGCAGGGCAAAGTCTGCTGCCAGTAATCAACCAAGATTCGGCACCGCCGGAGAACGTATTTCTCGAGTGGGCTCCGAACCGGACGAAAATAAGAAAGGGCACGTCATTGGCTCGGCGACGCATGATCAAGCGCGCCATTGACGAATCAACTCGGGCTGTAGTTTCCGCTGACGGTTGGAAGCTTTGTCTGCGCGACAAGGATTTGAATGAATTATACAACCTCAGCGATGATCCGCGAGAAACGCGGAATCTTTACGCGGATCAACAATACGCTTCGGTGATTTCACGTTGCGCGGGCGAAATTCACCGCTGGCAGGAATCCGCTCACGACAGGCTGAAAATCTGAATAAGCGAGCGAGTCAACACTTGGTGAACAGCAAGCTGTGTGTGCTCTCGAAAAACAAAAAGCCGCCACGCTTTGAAACTCGACGGCCTTTTGGGACTCGGCTCTTTAAGTGGTCCGGTTTAGGAGGGGAATTGAATCTGTCCTCCGTACTGGAGGACGAACGTATCTTCGCACTAGTCTCGTCGCACAAGTCAGAGAGTTTTAATTCGACACCTGCGTCGCCGTCCCCTCAAACACTGCTGGCACTGCGGCTGGACCGGTCCGGATCATCCAAAGCTCGTTGCCTTTCGGCGGTTGATTCCTCATGGTGCAGCCTTTGCCCAGGCTGGGTTTGGCGCGCGCGGATGTCACACGCCAAACCCCGTAATCGATTAGAGCTCGAATCTCGTGCCAACAGTCTCAGCACATACAGTTGCAAGTAAGACGCCGTTTGGGTCATAGACCTTGACGGTTGCGGACCCCGTATTGGCGTTTCCTGTCGAATCCACGGTTGTTTCCCCCGCAATGATCGTCCAGCCCGTAAAGATGTTTTGAGGATTGAACGTGAAGAATTTGAAGCGAAACGCGAAGTTATTGCCAGTGGTATGGCTCCAAACACCTTCTCCAGGCGTCTTCAGGGCCTGCGGTGTCCCCCCGTTCGACTCCACCACCGTGCCTCCCGCCGCGTATTCTATTAGTGACGGGAAGCTCCTTATCACGTGACCTGCGCAATCGGTTAGGGTTATCTGCATCTCCCAGGTCCCTTGAAGTGTTCCACCCTGCGTGCCCTGCCCGGTTGCCGTTGCGACAATCATGGTGAGTGACGCACACGCGACCACCAAAGAAGCCATCATGCTCTTAACTAATTTTGTTTTCATAAGTGTGATTTCCTTTCGTTGTTTTGGCCTTCCGTGACTTCTCACCGTGAGAATTCATTTCTGGCCGTTCACTGAGGTAGTGCGTAAAATCCGATGCAAGGTTACGCGGAAAGTGCAGAAAATTTTGGGAAGCGAGCGGTTGCCCGAATGGCTCGGACAACGAATCAAAGTTTCGCCGCTAATTAGGAGAAAGGCCTAATGACGCGAATAGCAGACCGGGTGGATCACCCGCCTTCCCCCATTGGAGCTAATTCCCTTACCGCACGCTTGACCCCTCCGACGCCGGGAGGGTGTCAAGCGTGCATGATATGCCCGCAGCAGCATCGTTATTGTTTCTTTGCGACGCCGCGGGAGGTATCTAGACCATCGGCTCCGGCGAGCTGCAATTCCCTGCCACCGTCAACGATGGCGAAGGCTCGCGTGTGGTTGGAAGCGTTGCTGAAGTACTGCAGCGTGCCCGTGCCATCCGGGTTCACTGTGTAGGTTCCCACGATCGGGTTATCGGCGGTGCCACGTTGAATGACGAAGCCGCCCAGATCGGCGGTATCATGAAACTTTAACGTGCCATTGCCGTCAAACCACATTACGCCGGCGGCATCGAGCGGGACGTTTGTCGAGTTGTTAGACGGATTGCTAGGCCCTAAGTGCCAGCCGTCTGAGCTGTAGCCGTAAACGCCACTTAGGCTTGCATTGGTATAGTTCGTAGCGAATGGGCCGCTCGCATAAACCGTTGGGACCAGTGGTAAAGCCACGGCAAAGAGCAGAACCGCTGCGAACATAATGTTTTTATTTTTCATAACTTAATTTCCCTTTCATTGTTTTTGGCCTTCGGTGACTTCTCACCGTGAGAGTTCACTTCTGGCCGTTCACTGAGGTAGTGCGTAAAATCCGGCGCGAGGTTACGCGGAAAAATGCAGAAGACTTCAGAACCGCGATTGCATGGATCTAACAGATCGCTTCTTGGCTGGCGTCTGACACAGACGCCCTGCAATTGGACACCCGCTTCGATGCGCCGGGTCTGGCTACCGCGGGACGCCCTGCCTTTTTGTATCCGCGTTATCCGTGCAATCCGCGGTGAATTTTACTTCGGTGCAGAGTTCACGGCTGCTTTTGATCGCAGAGTTTTCGGAAAGCGGGGTTGGCGCGCAACGGATCCCAGATCGGGTCGATCCTTAAAAGCGCCGGCGTAACAACCCCTGGGCCGTAAAGCCAGCTATAATAGGGCGTTTGTAACAGCTGGGCGAGCGTTGTGATCGCACGGCGGTTTTCGCCGAAAATCGTCTGAATGAGGGCTAGGTTCTCTTGGCAGGCAGGGGCGTCCGCCGCATCTTTGGTACGGGGCAGAAGCATGATTGAACGCTCTGCTGCCGCTAGCGCCGATTCCTTCTCCCCCATGGCCGCATAAGCTTGAGATAGCCCTGCCGCAAGGTTGACGTCGCCTATCTGATCTCTGTGGAGCTGCTCGAGTGTATTGCGCGCCTGTTCAGCAGTAGCCTTTGCGCCAGCCGTATCGCCAGCACGGCGTTGCATCAAGGCAAGATCCACCTGAGCAAGACCTCTCCAGTAATCAGAAGCAAAGGGGAATTGGGCCAAGTGGGCTTGCAGCAAGCGAACCGCCTCACCGTAATTTCGTTCAAGTCTCAATTGAGTGATCTTGGTTCGAAAGGCCCAGTCCGCATTCGTTTGCGCGTTTACCTCCGCCAACAATCTAGCGGCTTCCGGCAGATTACCCTGAGCTTGATAAATGGTGGCCTTTCCCGCCGTCACATCCGGATCGTTTGGCCTAATGTCCAGCGCTCGGTCATAGATCTTTAGCGCTGTCGCGAATTGTCTAAGCGGGCCGTAAGTCCATGCCGCGCCTATAAGTAACTCCACATTACGTGGGTCGAGGGCGAGGGCTTGCTCGTGGTAGGCAATGCTTTCATTCCAGTGTCCCTCGCGTCGGGCAACTCGCCCGAGGGCCATTAGCACCTCACTGCTGCCTGGTAACGTTTTGCTGATGCGACCGAACGTGGTTCTGGCGGGCCCGTAATCACGGAGCACTTGGTATTGATAATAACCCAGGGCGAGCAGGGTTTCAGGTGAGTTCGGTTGCAGTTTCTGCGCTTTCTCCAAAGCACGCTTCGCTGCGTCGCGCCGAGTAACATCGGTGCCGCTATCGAAGTAGATACTCGAGTCCATGCGAGAGAGCCGCGCCCAAGCGATCGCAAAATTGGAGTCAAGCTGCACCGCCCGCTCATAAAAACTGGTAGCTTTCTCTTCGAGGCCGCGAGAGCTAGAGCTGGGCAAGGAGCCGGACATGCTGCGTATTTCAAAAGCCAAGCCGCGCAGGTACGCATCGTAAGCCTCTGGATTGTTTGTTGGTTTAACTGCTAACGCCTCCTCCTCGCGGCCAGTTAGCTTTGCCTGCAACGACTCCGCTATTCGTTTGGCGATCTCGCTCTCGACACCCAACATATCAGTCAAATTTCGATCATAGCTCTCGGCCCATAGGTGGGAATCGGTTTGGGCGTTAATTAACTGCACATTGACCCGCACCTGATCAGCTACTTTTTGCACACTACCCTCCAGCACGTTTGCTACGCCAAGCTGCTTTGCGATCTGGGAGAGATTGCGAGGTTTGCTCTGGTAGTGCTGCGTGGAAGTGTGCGAGATGACTTTCAGATCCGCGATGCTAGCCAGCCGCGTCAGAATCTCCTCTTGAATGCCCTCCGCGAAATAAGTGTTATCTGGATCGGGGCTGAGGTTTTCAAACGGAAGCACTGCGATCCCGGTTGTTAGCGGTTGCCGAATAAATTCACTTTTCCAAACGATTACTCCCAACGCTGCTGCCAGCGCGAGCGACAACGCCATCACTGCGGCAACAGTTGGATTGCGTTGCAGCCATTTCTTTCCGCGGGTAACAGCTCCGGTGCGCCGGGCGCGGATTGGCTCATGCTTCAGCCAACGTTCTAGGTCTTCAGCTAGCGCAAGCGAAGAGGCATAACGACGCTTTGGATCTTTCTCGAGGCACTTGAGGCAGATTGTTGAGAGATCGCGATCTATTTTCGGATTTAAGAGACGCGGTTGCCGCGGCTTGGTATCCAAGAGGAGCTTGATGGTCTCGTAGGTTGTTCCACCGGCAAACGGCGGCTGACCTGTCAGCAATTGGTAAAGTACTGCGCCAAGCCCATAGACATCTGTAACGCTGCCGATAGCTGCGTTGTTTCCCACTGCTTGTTCTGGCGCCATGTAACTAGGCGTGCCCAATACTTCCAGCGTGCGCGTGACCGTGCTTTCTGTCTCGACCAATCGGGCAAGACCGAAATCGGTAAGATGCGGCTCGCCTTTTTGATCCAGCAGAATGTTTCCCGGTTTGATGTCTCGATGAAGGATGCCGTGTTTATGCGCGTAATGCACGGTACGCGCCACCTTCGCGATTAATTCCGCCGCCTGCCGTAACGAGATCGACGTGCGCCTGCCTACTTCATCAATCTGACCGCCCTCGATGAATTTCATGCTGAAATAACACGAGCCATCGCGCTCACCGACTTCATAGATGGGGACGATGCCCGACTTCCCGGCGAAAGCGCTTCAGGTGCGCTTTGCTCGCCCACTGACCAAGGCTAATTACTTTTAACGCGACTGTGCGGTTAAGACTCTTTTGCCGAGCACGAAATACCACGCCTTGACCGCCGCGACCGACCTCCTCCAGCAATTCGTAATCGCCCAACTCTCCCAGCATCTCGGCGGCGCGCGCTGCTTTTTTACTATGGGCAGCAGCCGCAGCATTCGCTTCAACATTTTCAGCGGAGCCGCCGTCACCGCCGCCGGCTACAGGTGCGTCCGGGAACAGACCAAGCGCGGTTTCGAGAAGGCATCCTGGGCAGCCTCCCTCAGGTGCGTCGGCTGGGATTTCCGAGCCGCACTTTGGGCAAAGTCTGAATTCGCTCGTCATTGTCGGAGAGTCCCTAGCGCGCTCCCCTCTTTTACTGCGTAAAATTCTATCAGAGGTTACGCCCGGACCACAGCAATTAGATAGCGCAACTCATCTTCGATATCGCTGGGGATGGCAACTGTGTGGGCAATCTCCTCTCGCAACAAGGTTTGGTAACGCTGACGAAATCGGTAAAACGCTTGTTTGACGGCGTTCTCCGTCATGTCGAATTCGCTGGCGACCTGGGCTTGCGAAGGCCTGCCCGGTTCGTCCATGAGCATTTTCTTCATCTGATCAAAGAACCGCAGATTGCCCGCACTGCGATACTCGTCCCGCAGCCGCGCCATCACTTGCTCGAGAACCGTAAACGCCCAACGACGTTCGTAAATTTGGTCGGCCGTCAGCCTGTCGCTCCGTTCAACATCGATGCGCTCCCGCTCACGAATCTCATCCAGCGGAATTAAGCGCTGTCCTTTGCCGCGCTTGACCGCCATCGCATGGCGCGACTCGTCGGCCAGGAAATGTTTGACCGATGTAAGCAGGTAAGAACGAAGCCGTCCCTTTTCCTTGCGGACAGTATTCAGATCTTTGCGCTCCACCAATAAAGCGAAGAAACCCTGGGTAAGATCCTCCGCGTCCTGGGTCGCAGCGCCCCGTCGCCGCACGAAGCTATAGATAGGTCGCCAATACGTGCGACAAAGCTTTTCGAGTGCGTCTTGAGCCGCTGGTGATTCGCCTTGTGCCTCTAGCACCACACTCCAGTGTGTCGTGGCAAATGCGACCGCCCCGGTTTGGATGCCGCCTGCACTCCATGAAATGCCGTCATCGTTAGCAGACACGCTGCGATCCAAGTAAAAAGCCGGGCGGAAATCAAGTCTGCATCAGAGCAAGCGCGAACCTAAATCAAGGCTAGCGCCGCAGCTACGGCTCAAAACGGTAGCCGTGCAATTCGATTTCTCTGGCAAAGGCGTTCTCGACGATTCTGCGTTGTTCGTCGTTAAACACCATGCGATACGGTGTCCGATCAGTGCGGTATTCTGACTTGGCTTTGACACCAAGCGTCCCGTGGAAGGGAATGTCTAATTGCGAAAACACTTCGCCGAGCTCGGCAAGGAGGTTTTCATAGCGGAGAACTCGATCCACGATAATTTTCGCACCGGAGCGATCGGTGTAGCGAAAATGGTTAATTGGAAACCTACCGCGTGCGAGATACTCGTCGAGCGAGAGCGAGCCACCTTCCCGGACGGCATGCATGTGGTAGTGAGACAAAACTTTGTCCCACGGATTTCTTTCCACGCAAAATTTGAAATACGCTTTCCAAACTCGGGCAGCAACACGTTTTTGAACGAGAGATGCCGGCATATGGTTGTAGAATTTCTCACGACTGGTGATTGTCTGTCGCAGTGCGGAAAAGAGTCTGGTCGGCCTCTCAAGAATTTCGGGAATCGGATTGATAAATCCCTGATAGTTGCGCGGCTTATGCCCCGCAATCGAGGGAGCGATCGGGGTCACGATGTCCATGGGGCCACATTGTTTCGAAAGGAAAACCTCAATGCTCGTGCCGGCGGTTTTTGCCGTCTTGATAAAGATAAACTTGTATTTGTGAGAAATGATCATCGCCCGGTGCCGAGGAGACTGGAAACGCAGCGTAATCTATCGGACGATTGGTAAATGCCGGCGATTACTCGCGCAACTGAAGAATAGTCGCAACTTGCACCCGCCTTCCAATGATCTCTTTTCAGAAACGATTTCTTTTCGTTCATATACCGAAGACGGCTGGTAACTCGATTCAAAGCGTTCTTCGAGACTACTCCGAGGATCAAATCGTCGCTTTACGCAGTGAGCAGGATGGGATTGAGCGCTTTGGGCTGCGCAATCCCAATTACAAAATCAAGAAACACTCAACGCTGGCCGAGTATCGGGCGGCTCTTGGAGATGAACAGTTTCGCAATCTTTACAAGTTTACCTGCGTGCGAAATCCATGGGACCGGATGGTCTCCTATTATTTCAGGCCAACTCAGCAGGTCAGCGAGCTGGATCGGAAAGAATTTAGAAAAGTTATTTCGAAGGCCTTGTCCGTCGCGGACTACCTGCGGCTTGATAAAGGCGACGGCGATCCGTTCGCAAACGTGGATTACATTATCCGCTTCGAAAGTTTAGCAGACGACTTCCGCGTCGTCTGCACGACTCTAGGGATCGCGGCTCCGCCTCTGCCACAGTATAACCGTTCGAACCGCGAACATTATTCGAAATATTACAACGATGAGCTTCGCGAGTTGGTAAGAGAACGCTTTGCACCCGAGATCGAACGGTTTGGCTACACCTTTGATTGAGCACCTACAACTTTCCAAGTGTTACATATTGCCCGCTTGGATGTTGAAACCATTCCGGCAACTTAATGCCACTCGCCAGAATGCTCTCGTAGCAATTTTGCGTAATCACCCCTCTCTGCGTGCTTTCTCCAAAGACTGCAAAATTTTCCCTGGTCACGAACAACCGGTGCTCAGCCAGTTTCGGTACATCGTTTTTTAGCTCATCCATCGCCTTGGCACTGGGAATGTGGTCTGGCAGGTGGGTGAACAGGTACCGCAGCACTTTGGCGCGCAGGAGCTGATGAATCCAAATTTGAAACCAAGCCTTCCGCTCGAGGTAGATATCGCCGAAAGGATTTTTGATCTTATGGGGATAAAGGGCAGCTTTGGGAGTGGTCAGTGTCGCTCTGCATCGGCAAAACAAAAGACCGTCTACCTCTGGCGAACGCATTGCGTGAGAAATCAGGCTCGCAATTTTGTTAGTCACGAGCTGAATCGGATATTTGTCGTCCACGCACCAGTAAATCCATTCTTCATCGTCGATATCCGCGAGCAAATGTAGGACTGTTCCCTTAATATCTGCAGGGCATGTGTGATATCTGATCCGTTCGCTATCGACTCCGCCCAATTCCTGATACGGAATGTGGAAGACGAACGGATGATCTGGCCACAGCCGATGATACTGGAAAATCAAATGCTGTGTGATCGCGCGGTATCGATCGCAGGTCAGAACGATCGCCTTTATTTTATCCGGCGAAGTCATAGCCAAACCGGTCGATATCTACTTTGAATCTCGTTGCGATAATGTCTCTTGTTCTGGGAGTGTAATACTCAGTGTAGTGTCGCGCCCGCGGATTAGCTCGTCGATGGGGCAGGTTCTCAGTGATGCCGAGCTTTTGCGCCACAAAAGCCCAGTCCTCGTCGAGTCGTTCGAATTTCCCAATGAAGTCCGCGAGCACATTGCCATTCGAATCAACAAACCAATCCAGCTGGTAGCGATGCGGGGAGGAGTGAACACAAGTCGCGCTGCTGTACTGGATCCAGTCGATAAACTCTTCGAAAGTCATCTTGTCCTTGAGCTGTAGCGCCTCGGTGCGCTCGTAGAGAGAGACGATCCGGTCCCACGGGTTGCGAACAAATCCGAATTTAAAGTAAGTCTCGAACTGCTTTCGCCCGATTTCTCTCCGGCGCTCTTCCGAAAGCACCATATAGAGAGACGCCAGAATCCGGTTCTTTCTTCCGCCATAGCGCGTCCAATAAGTTTCCATCTGGTTTTTGACCTGCCACAGGTTGAGATGCGGTTTCCACGCTTTGCCGAGAATGGCCCGAACGCTGGTAGAGCCGGTCTTGGGTACCTCTACGAAAATGCATTTGTATTGGTGAGAGATCACGCCTAGCGGCTCTCATTGTACATTGAAAAATCTCGCAGGCATTAGAAAGTGAAGCTCCGCGCGGGGTCGGTAGCTCAATCGGTAGAGCAGCGCCCTTTTAAGGCGTTGGTTCCGGGTTCGAGTCCCGGCCGACCCACCCTCTGTAATATGCCCGGTGCTATTTTGGCTCTGCGGCGCGCAACCGCTTCGCTAGGGCCTGAAGAAGCTTCCACGCGATGGCACTGTTCCTTTCGACCAGCGGGCGAAACTCCCAGAAGGTGAGCCCATAGCAAACCATGTCGGTAGCAGCAGTCACCGTGGCCGAGCGGGGGCCACCGTCTATCAGGGCGATCTCGCCGAAGTAGTCGCCCGGGCCGAGGGTGGCGAGTTGGACGTCTTTGCTTGAGACCGTGGCCTCCCCGGAGTCTATGAGGAAGAAGGCGGCGCCTCCGGAGCCTTCCATGATGACGGTCTCGCCCTTCGAGAAAGGGCGTAGCTTAAACAGGCGGGCGATTTGTTCGGCCTGCCTCCGGTCAAGATCGGCGAAGAGCTGGACGCGCTGAAGGGCGGCCAGGGGATCGCGTGGGGGCGGGCCGGGCGGTGGCGCCTCGCTACGGGCCTTCCCAGTGGTGATGGCGCGGCACTGCAGGAGGTAGAGCGTCCCATTTTGGAGGGCCCATTCGATGTCACGCCGCGGGCCGTAAACCTTCTCGCACTGCAGGGCGAGCTGGCCCAACGCGGCGAGCTGGGCGTCGTCGAGGCAAATCTGGTTCACTTGCGCGGGCGGCACTTGCTCCTCGAAGGTGCCGCCATTCGGGAGCGAGCGGATCGCGATGCTCTTGCGGCCGGCCTTGCACTCCAGCACTTGGCCGGAGCGGTCGAGGCGGAAGTGGTCCGGGACGACAAGGCCGTTGACCACGGCCTCACCGAGACCCCAACTGGCTTCGATCACGCGCTCATCAGCACCGGTGACCGGATTCTCGGTAAACATGACGCCGGCGGCGGTGGGGTTGAGGAGCCTCTGGACTACTACCCCAACGCTCGGCCGGGTGAACAGGCCCACGCGCTGGCGGTACGTGATGGCCGAGTCGGAGTTCGCAGACCACCAGACTTCACGGACGGCGCCGGGGACATCGGCGGCCGAATGGACGTTGAGCAGGGTCAGGTGCTGGCCGGCGAAGCTCGCCGCCGCGCTGTCTTCGTCAACGGCGGACGACCGGACGGCAAACGGAGGCGGCAAGGCAGCGATGGCCTTCGCCAGCTTTTCAATGGCCTTGTCGTCCCCCGAGGCGACGGCCTCGACCAAGTCACCCGACAGCGCGACGCCGGGGGGGACCGGGAGACCTTGGCGCGCGGCGTCGCTCAGTCCAACGGCCTTGGATCCAAAGAGCGATCTCTCGCAGGCTTTCGTGAAGGGGACGACCTTTTTCACTTCTACCCGAGCATCGTGACTTCGCCAGCATCGCCGTCGACGCGGACAAGGACGCCATCGGCGATGCGTTCGGTGGCCTCGCGGGTGCCGACGACACCAGGGATGCCGTACTCGCGCGAGATGATCGCCGCATGTGAAAGGAGGCCGCCGGCGTCAGTGACGATCCCGCCAAGGAGTGGGAGGAGGATGTTGAAGGCCTCGGTCGTTGACTCGGTGACGAGCACGTCACCCTTAGCAATCCGGCCGAACTGGGACGGGCTGGAGACGCGACGTGCCGGCCCTTCGTACACACCCTTGCTGGCGGCGAGCCCGTGGAGGACTTTTTCCTCGTGCTGAGCTTGGGAACTGCCGAAGAGGTGGCCCAGGGCAATGAAGATTGCGCGCATGACGCGGGCGACTGATGGCGGCAGCGCGGCGAGGTCAGGCGGGGGCGGTTCGGGAGGGCCGAGGAGGGGCGGAGCATCTTTGGCGGTGTAGGTGGCGCGGTATTCGGTGCGCTTGGCGAGTTCGTCTGCGGACGGGCCACCGGCGTCGGTGACCAGCGCGCACATCTCGTCGAGGCTGGCGTCCAGCATCTGCTGAGGGTTGGCGATGCGACCGCGACTCGCGACCCGCCGGCCTGCCGCAAGGGCTGCGCGCCGCATTATGCCCGAGGCCCAGATGTCGCTGTAGACGCCACGTTCGTCGCGGAGGCGGTAGGTGAGGCGGGCCTCGCCGAGCAGTTCGTCGAACTCGGCTTGGTGCGCTGCGGGGACCTGGGCGCGGACTTCGGCAATGCGGGCATCGAGGTCCGAGGCGGCCTGGGTTTCTCCGGAAACGGCGATGCGCATTGCCCTAACGAGTGCGTCGGGCAATTCGAACGCTGTGGGCTCGGCGATGTCGAAGCCGTCAACGAGGCGGTTGCCGACCAGGTCGAGGTAGCCGGAGATCGCCGCGCCTGCTTCGCCTCCGAGGGAACGCAGGCTCGCGAGCACTTGCGCGGGGTCGCCGTCGGATGCGAGAAGCTTGCGCGCTGTAGAGTCTTGGGCGAACGCCCGCTTCAAGCGCTCCATCTCGTCGGAGCCGCCCGCGGACACCACTGCCGACCCGCGCATCAAGCCCAGCAGGTCGGACGGCGGCAGGCCCGTCCAGTTCCCAACGTGTGCGAGGAAGTCCCCGGTGGGGAGCAAGGCACCGGCGGTGAACCGCATGTGCTGGGCGAGCATGGCCGAATGATGATCGCGGCAGCGCGTTAGATAGGCGACCAACTCCGCGTCGGAGAGGGCGTCCGGATTAACGGCCTGCAGTTCCCGGTGCGTGGCAATGGAGGATGGTTTGCGATTCCCGTCCCAGTCGCGAAGCTGCTCCTGCCAGAGCTTTCGCGGGAAAACCTGTTCGGCTCGCTGAAAGCGCCCAGGGATTTCGGCGTCCGGAACCGGCAGCACCTGGCGGTAGCCGAAGCCGTTTACGTAGCGCATTTGGAGGCCGTCGATGAGCAACCCGTAGAAGCGGGCGAAGTCGTTGGTGCCCTTCTTGAAGGCGGGGGGATGAGTCTCTTGGAAGTAGCACGTCATCGGGCGCGGCATATGCACTGGGTCTTGCAACCACGATCCTGGCCCAGGCGGCTCAAAACGGAGTCTGGCTATCATGCTTGCGCGACTCACAAGGGCTTGTCTACCGGTTGTGGCTTAGTCATCCCGCTGCAGGCGTCCCGCATTTTCGTCGATTTTGCGCTCTCTGATAAGACCAACCGTAGAATAGAACCGTGAAAATTGCAGCCGAAATCTCTCTCGCTAGCATAATCTTCCTATTTAAATGCCGGGATAGCTCAACTGGTAGAGCAACTGCCGCCCAAGTAGAATGGGGCGCCTCGGAGCCGCGACGCTCTCAATTAATTTGTGTTTATTCGCGCCCATTCGTGGTTAAACCGCCGCGAGCAAATTACGCAACGAATTCTTTTCCCGGTCTAACTTGAAAATCGCCAGCCCAGCCGCAGCGGCTGCTTTCCAGTCGCGGTCGGCATCGTCACCGACGTGCAGCACTTGAACGGGTTCAAGCCGAATAATCTTGAGCGCGCGGCGAAAAATCTCCGGATCGGGTTTATCGGCGCCGATCTCACTGGAAACAAAAACATGCGCGAAGAACTTGGAAACGCCGAGGTGCTCCAGAATAAATCGCAACCGTCCATCAAAATTTGAAATCACCGCGAGCTGAAAGCACGGCTCTAATTTCTCCAAGACACCAAAAACCTCCGGATAAAGCTCCCAAACACCGGCCTCAGCGAAATGTTCGTAGGCGACCTCGAAGAAATTGTCGCGATCAGGTTCGCTCAATGAAGGCGCTACCTGATCAAGCACAATGTCGACAAGTTCGCGCCACCACCCTTTGTCGTCATTTTCGCGCGGCCCATCGATGGCGGCGCGAGGCGACATTCGTTTCCAAGCGGTGAAGAACGCACGATCGAGCTGCTGCGCAGCGAGCGTCAATCCCACTTCCTTGGCGACCAATGCATAATGGTCGCCTACCGTGTTGCTTAGATAAAAGAGTGTTCCGACCGCATCAAAAAAGATCGCTTTTAACCGTTTCTCTTTGTCTTTAGTAGCCATGAACGCGCTTGATCGATGGAAAATCGTTTTGACGTTGATTGCAATCTTTGTCGCAGGCGCGGTGACCGGCGGATTTTTCACGATCCGCGCGGTGAAATATGAGACGCCGCGGCGGAGCGAGATGCGAGCTGAAATGCCTTTTGCGGTGGACCGCTGGCTCGCACATTTACATCTCACGCCGGACCAGGATCAGAAGCTGAGGCCGATCATCGAGCAAGCGGATAATGAGTTACGCAACCTGCGCGCGCTGGATTTACGTGAGATAGAAGGAATTCTCGATCGTGCCCAGGATCGAATGAATCCGGTTTTGACGCCGGACCAGCGGGAACGATTGCGGCAAATGCTGGAAGAACGGAAGCAACGTCTTGGGCAATGGTTCAACGTTCCTGAACCATAGCGACATCGTCAGGCTTAACGCCTCCCTAAGCGAAGTCGTCGCTGGAGCGGGCAGCATCGAGAACATGGCGATCGCTCTGCAGAGCACGGCCCCAGCGTCGCATAGTCATTTTTTGTTTTGCAAATTGGTGCGCCGGCTTTCCATGATATAGCGTCATGAACATTGGCGATGAGCTGCGCGTTTCACAAAAACGGGCGCAATCCGTAGGCGAAGAACTGGCGAACACGATCAGTCATGGAATCGGATTATGTGCCGCGTTAATCGGCGCGCCGATTCTGCTGCTGGAAGCTCATCGAAGTGGTGCCGGCTTTTTCTTCGGCACAGTGATTTTTGCGGTCACGATGTCGATGTTGTATCTCGGATCAACGCTTTATCATGCGTGGCCGCAAACCCGGGGGAAATCGATCTTGCAGGTGCTAGACCAGTCGGCGATTTTTTTGTTGATTGCTGGAACATATACCCCATTTACGCTAGGCCTGCTTCGCGGCTTTTGGAGCGCGACAATACTCGTACTTGTTTGGGCACTCGCGATTTTCGGCGTGACCTTGAAGGCGACGTGCGGACCCTCGCGTCATTCCAAACTCGCGATGACTCTCTATCTTGGCACGGGATGGTTGGCGCTTATCGCCATTCGGCCGATCACGTTGGCGATTCCACCCACTACGCTGTTCTGGCTGGCAGCCGGTGGCGTCGCCTACACCACAGGCGTACTCTTTTTCGTGAACCAACGTCTGCGCTATAGCCATTTCATTTGGCATTTGTTCGTCCTCGCTGGTACGAGTTGCCATTTCCTCGCGCTTCTCTCCTGCTGCGCGACTTGAGAGGGCGAACCCGTTGAATCGATCAGATTTTTCGCGCGGCGAACGCGGTGATTGGACAAGAGCAATCGGCAGGCGGATTAATCCGAATGCTGCCGGTTGAGCACAACGATCCAATTAACGCAAAGATTCTCGAGATTTCGGAGGACAAAATCGAAGGCTTCGTCCGCGAGCCGTTCGAGGAAATTGCGAGGCGTTCGGGCGTCGATGTCGATGTTGTGACGACCCATATCGCGGCGATGCTGCGCGCAGGCACTATTCGCCGCGTCCGGCAAACTTTGCTCGCGACCAATCTTGCCGATGGCGCCCTCGTCGCGTGGAAAGTTCCTGCGGATAAGGTCGACAATGCCTTCGATTGGATGTTCCAATGCGATCCCTTTTCGGGCCACGTGGTTCTTCGGTCCACCGACACAGTTACTGCCGGATCGGATTACAAGTTATGGACCACGGTGAAGGTGCCGCATGGTTTTTCGCTGCAGCAACATTGCGAACTGCTGTTGGAAAAAGTCGGCGCGGAACATTTTCGCCTGATGCCGGCGAAAGGAATCTTCACGCTCGGCGTCGGACATGTTCGGCGAAAAACGATCGAACCGGGAAGCAAAGCAGATAAGCCAGCAAAAATGATTCCGGTGGAAGTTGTCGATCTTGACGAACTGGAATGGAAAGTGTTGCTCGCGCTCAAGCGTGAATTTACGCCGGGAGAAATTCGATCGACCCCTTGGGCAACCCGCGCGGAAGAAGCTGGGATCTCGGTTGATGAATTCTATCGTGTCGCCGAACAGTTGAACGCCCGAAAAATCATCGGGCGCTTTTCAACATTTCTGGAACACGTCAAACCGTCAGCTGGCGGTATTCGCGTCACGCGATTCAACGCACTGTTTCATTGGGCGGTGCCGTCCGGACGCGAACTTGAAGCCGGAGGCGAAGTGGGCCGACATCACATTCTCACTCATTGTTACTGGCGCGAGGCGGGCCCCGAATTCAAGAACGTTAACATCATGGCCGTGGCGCACGGCACGGACAAACAACCGCTCCTCGAACACAAAGCGGCCATAGATCAGCATCTTCATTCGATCGGTATCCCGGTTTCTTATACGAATGTTTTCTGGGGCGGACGCAGCGAGATTAAGCCTTCCGAGATTTCGCCACAGATCTACCGCGAATGGCTGGCGCAACAGAGAAGTTAAGAGACCCTTGACTGTTCAACGCTACGGAAGCTGGGTCGCGCGTTTGCCAGGTCGCGCATTCTGCAAAACTACGAGAAGAAGGTTTCACGATAAGTCCGGTCCAAACTTCTCAAAACTGCCGCGGCAAACTTCTGGCGATCGACTTGTCGATCCAGGGCTATCGCCAGCGAAATTGCCCGCCCCTGTAGCTCGCTGGGAAAATCCTGCGCCGATTGATTCACATTGATTCCGACACCGACAATGGCTAGATGCTGCGCTCCCTCTTGCGCACGCATCTCAACGAGCACGCCGGCGACCTTCCGTCGATCAATGTGGACGTCGTTGGGCAGCTTGATCGTTGACTCGAGCGAAAATTCCCGTCGAATCGTGTTCGCCACGGCACTCGCTGCCCAGGCCGTGAGCCCCGCCGATTCATGGATGTCGATCTTTGGACGCAATAAGATGGAGAAACAAAGCCCTTTTCGAGCGGGCGATTCCCAGCGATTGCCTCGCTGACCCCGACCGGCGGTTTGCTGTTCGGCGAACAGAACGAGTCCCTCTTTGGAATCTCGCGCCACTTCCAAAATCGCATCGTTGGTCGAGCCAGTCTGCTGGAGCACAATGAGCTCGCGTCCAATGAGCGTGTCGCCAAGATCTGCCTGCAGCTCATCGGCAATTAAGCGATCCAACGTTTCAGCCTGGGACATGGGTCATTTCCAGGCCGATATCGATTGCGCGTGCTCCGTGGGTGAGACTGCCAACCGAGATGTAATCAACCCCAGTGGCCGCGATGCGGTTCACGTTTTTTAAAGTGATGCCTCCGCTTGCTTCAAATTCGATGTTGCCTTTTCTCAGCGCGACAGCCTCACGAATTTGAGCCGGCGCCATATTATCGAGGAGGATGACGTCGACACCCTCAACTTCAACAAAGGCACGAACTTGTTCCAAATCATCCGCCTCCACCTCGATACGGGTGTTTGGCCGCTCCCGACGAAGCTGGCGAATTCGTTCGGCAAAGCTGGAAAGTCCCTCGAAAGTGGTTAGATGGTTATCTTTCACGAGGACCATGTCGTACAACCCGAACCGGTGGTTCTCACCGCCGCCGGCGACGACCGCAGCCTTTTCCAATGCTCGCAGGCCTGGAGTTGTTTTCCGCGTGTCCAAAATTTTGGCGGGATGATTCCTGATCGCGTCGACAAATTGGCGCGTCAGCGTTGCGATGCCGCAGAGACGTTGCAAAAAATTCAGTGCGACACGTTCCGCCTTCAGAATCGAACGCGCCAATCCGCAGACTTCGATAATTACCTCGCCGGGGGCAACTTCGGTGCCGTCCCCGCGAATAATCTGTGCGTCGGTTGACGGGTCGACTTGGCGGAAAACTTCGGCTGTCGCTCCGGAACCGGCGACGATTGCTTTTTCATGCGCAATGATACGTCCCGTGGCGTGCAAACTCTCCGGCACAAAAAATTCGGTCGTGATATCTCCCACGCCAATGTCTTCCTGGAGTGCAGCGGCAATTGGGTCATAGCGATTCGGCTTCATGGGCTTGGGCTGCTTCTCGTGTTTCATAAACCCATCGCCCACGCGCGCAGGTTCTCAAATTGGCGTGTGAAGCGCCACGGTAAATGCAAATCGCGAGCGCGTCTTGGCCGTGATTTGGTCAGGGACTGTTCGATCTTTTGGGGTAACAAACGATTGCGCCGAGATCGACAACGATTTGTGTTGCTGACTAGGGCAAAAAAAGATTCGGGCAGCGCACGCTAAGGAGAAACAATGAATACAAGAACACGTGCCACCGCCCGAATCGCCTTAACCTGTTGAGATAGACAGCGCAGCTTAGCCGGCGTTCGATTTTTTTTCCTTAAATGTAATAAATTCCGGCTGCCTGGCGGCCAGGTGTCTTATTCTGCGTCGTGGTGGCCTGTTGCCGTCGTAAAATTCGGGCTCTAGAGCAAGCTTCCCTGCACTCCAGCGCCCGCGCGCACGGCCTCGTCGCGGACTTCCTGGAGAAGCGACTTGAATTCACACTTCTCCAGCGCTGCGATCAGTTTGGGATAATCGGGTTGAATCCTGAGTTCTTCGACTTGCACCGGCAATTTCATGTCGCAGTCTAGTTCGACCATTTTCCGGTTCTGCGAAATCTGATTGCGCGCGCTGACTAATTTCTCGCGCGTGCGCTGATTTTTTACCTTGCTGATGTTGGCCAGCAAAGACTCCAAGCCATTGTGTTCGCGAATGAGCGCCGCGGCCGTTTTGCGGCCCAAGCCGATTCCAGGGATGTTGTCGACCGAATCGCCAGTCAGGGCGAGGACATCGCCGATAAGCCTCGGAGGAACGTCCCATTTTGCGGTCACTTCCGGCTCGCCGAGAAGCGCGAATTGATCTTTCGGTGAGGCGAGATCGGCTTTCGCGGTCGTATAAACCTTTACGCATGGTCCGACCAATTGAAATAAATCCTTGTCGTTCGTGGCGAGCACTACTTCCACGCCCTGCTTGCAGGCAGCAAGCGCGTAGCAACCCATCAGATCGTCAGCCTCGGTATTGGCGAGCGCGATATTTCGAAAACCGAGCAGAGGGGTGAGTTTTTGGATGAAGTCGAGCTGCGGGATCATCGGCGTCGGCATCTCCTTGCGCGTTTCCTTGTAGGCGGGCTGTAGTTCCATTCGCTTTTGCGGCAGACCTTCGTCCCAAACCACTGCGCCCAGTTCCGGCTGCAAATCTTTCAACATCCGGCGAACGGTCTTTGTAAAACCGAAGATCGCGTTCGTCGGCTCCCCGCGGGAATTAGACAAATTCTGGATCGCAAAAAACGAGCGGTAAACGTAGTAATGGCCGTCGATGAGCAGCAGCTTCACCCGATTACCGTAGCCGAAGCCCGCATCCTAGCGCAACCGTCCCGGTTGTATTTGGGGGACCGAAAGCCGGACCCTCACACTACTTTCGCTTGGCGCAATTCACGGTTAAGTGACGGAATGACCGACGAATGGATAGTGCGCGTGCAGGGCAAGGAGTACGGTCCGGTGGAAGTTGATACCCTCCGCGAATGGAAAATGGAGGGCCGCCTGCTTCCAGCAAATGAAGCACGCCGGACTGATGTTCCGCGTTGGACGACAGCAGCGGACATTCCCGGTCTTTTCGAATCAGTCGATACAGCGGCTGCACCTGCCGCCGGGCGCTCGCCGCGGCGAGCGCCTCTACAACCGCGTCGCAGCTTTGGCCAGATCCCGATCGATACATTTCGGATCTATCGCAAAGGGTTTCTTCAATTCTTAGGACTTGCGCTGCTCATCGCGGTCCCTTCCCTCTGTACGCAATTGACCGGTTCCACGTTAGGCGCGTCACCGAATATGGAAGCCAATCTCCGCACACTGACCGTGGCAGCGTTCAGTTTTTGCATGTTTCTAGTCAGCCTTGCGGTGTGGCCGGTTTTTATCGCCGGGATTCAAATTCTCACCACTGAACTGGCTGGCGGTCGCTCGGTAAAAATGCTTCCTCTCCTGCAAAATGCGCTCAAGTTTTGGCCTCGCATAGCGATGCTCTGCATCTTTGTCTATGGCACTTACCTTTTTTGGACCGTTCTGCCGATCGGTATCATTCTGATGGTCATGGTGGCCGGTCCGTCTGTGCTTTTGTTCTTTCTCGCGCTCGTCGTCTTGGCGTTTCAGGTGTGGATCGTTGGCCGGTTGTTCGTAAATTTTTTGTTCTGGCAACAGTTTGCGGTTCTCGAAGGGGCCGATGTCGGAAATGCCTTGCGCCAGAGTAAAGAACTCGCACGCAGCCGGCGCGATCTTCCGTGGTTTCGGCGCCCGATGTGGCGTGGCGTTTTTATTGCGTCAATCTGGTTTGCATTTGTGCTTGCGATCAACCTCGGATCTGAGTGGCACTCGATTCAGCATTATTTTCATGAGTTGACCACGTCTCAGGATCCGCAGGCTCTCATTCAGGGCCTGACAACTACCTCAACGACTCAAGGATTTAACCTCGTCGGCTTTATCCTCGGTCTCGTCCAGACGCTCCTGCGGCCATTGCTTGGAATTGCGTTTGTCCTCCTCTACTTCGATAGCAAGTAGCGAACGATGCATTGCGCTGAATCGCCTCCCGGACACCATCCAGCCATTTGATCTTGCCCGGTTCTGTGGCGGAAGATAATCTTGGATTGATGCAGTTTCTCGCACTGCTCCGACCAGCGAAGAGGTAGTATGAACGGAAAGAGCTCTGTGCGATACATCCTAGCTTTGGGATGCCTGTTCATACTAACTGATACTAGCCAAATGATGGCTGCGAATATACGCAGCTTCATAGAAGCTGTTCGGAGAAAGGCGCCTGTCGTCTACGTTGGCTCCGTTAGAGAAGTGCAGTTGCTGACGCGAACCAAGTTCGACATCAAAGCACGGGCAGTTGTGAGCGTCTCAGCCGTCGCACGAGGTCCACGCCCCAAGCCTTCTGAGGCTACTGTCGAATACTCAAGCTATGATGACAAAACACCGATGTTGGCGGGTGGTCCACAGTATCAACTGCAGCCTGGCGAAAAGGTGGTGATCTTCGCTGACTCCTTTAGAAGCACAGTTCCCCCTGGATACCTTTTGCAGGGTAAACGCGAGGAGTTGCTGCAACGGGTTGAAACACTACGCGATAGCCTGAGCAAGATGTCCCCCGACCAGCTTAAATTACATGAGATCAACGAGGAAGATCGTCAGATTCAACTCGCGTTGTACGAAAAGCTGTGCACATACCTCCGTACACCCTATGCAATAGGATATCTTGTGCCGAGGAATCGCCTAACAACACGTTCAACGGGACGCGCCACGCTATTAGGCCTAACCAATCGCTCGAGCTAGCCGCTGCCTAGGCGAAACTAGAAAGTAGAAAACGATCTTTGCCTCCTTGGGCAGCAAGAGATGACGCACTCACGCGACCAGGTTGTTGCATCTGTCGAAGCGACTTTTCCAAAGAGTAGTTGGGCTCGCGTGCTCGACTTACTCGATAGTTATGGCGTGGAACCGTACGAACGGGAACGCGAGCGAGTGCAAGTCGCGATCTTAACGCTTGGTGCCGGAAGCGAAGCGAAGGTGCGCGAGTACGTGGCTGTTGCGAAGCGCGACTATCGCGACGTGCTGTTTTGGGCGGAATATCCGGAAGAATCGAGATTGGACACCCCGGAAAGGAGCGAACGGATAAGAAAAATGTTCAAGAAATTCGGGATCGAACCGCCGAAAAATCTTTGAGCCGACAAATTTCGCGAAATCAAAGCGCCGCTGCCGCGCGTGCGAGCGCGTAACCGATAAGGCCGCTTGCGGGCAAGGTAAAAAGCCATGCCCAGATGATTCGCTCGACGACTCTCCATTTCATGCCGCTGAAACGTTTGACCGCGCCCACGCCCATGATCGAAGTGGATATCACGTGTGTTGTGGAGAGAGGAATGCCGTAGTAACTGGCGCCTTGAATAATCAGCGCGGCGCTCGTCTCTGCCGCAAATCCGTGCACCGGCTGCAATTTCACCATCCGATGGCCAAGCGTGCGAATGATTCGCCAGCCGCCCGCGGCTGTTCCTCCTGCCATAGTAGCCGCGCAGAGAATCGTCACCCACGCAGGCAGCGCGAAAACCGGCGTCTTAAGAAAATCAAGCCAACCAGGCAGATGATCGAAGCTCCCTGCTTTGGTGCCGGTAAAGAGCGCGAGTGTAATGATGCCCATTGTCTTCTGAGCGTCATTTGTGCCGTGACTGTGCGCCATCCACGCCGCACTAAAAATTTGCAGTTTGCCAAAAAGCGAATGGACAAAGTGGGGTGTGAAACGCTGAAGCGTCACGAACAGCAAAAACATCAGTAACGCGCCAAAAATAAAACCGGCAACTGGAGAAGTGATCATCGGCACAACGACTTTTGGCCACACACCGGCATTCCATTTTATGACCGACCAATTACCACGTGCGGCGGCCAGCGCTGCTCCGCAAAGTCCACCAATTAGCGCATGACTCGAGCTCGAGGGTAAACCGAACCACCACGTCGTGATGTTCCATACGAATGCGGCGATGACCGCGCAGAGTATCGTCGACATTGTGACCACGTTAGTGTCCACCAGTCCCTTGCCGATTGTCGAAGCCACTGCGCCCCCGAGGAGCGCGCCGGTGAGATTGAAAAACGCCGCCATCGCAATTGCCTTGCGCGGCGTTAGAACTCGGGTGGAAACAACCGTGGCGATCGCATTGGCGGCGTCGTGAAAGCCGTTGCTGTAT
>QHON01000119.1 GCA_003218815.1 Verrucomicrobiota bacterium | reverse complement strand
TGCTCGATGCTGGTGCCAACCGAAATCGACTGACGAACCGGAACAAGATGTCTGCGTTGGATATTGCCGCAGAGACCGGTCACTGGCGCGCCGCACAAATTCTTCTCGGCGGGGGGCCTTCGCCGGACCAGTTGCGCCTCGAAATTTCTCTCGCTTTGCAACGGGTCGCGCTCGTTAAGAACGGCGTGCCGGTGTATCGCACGCAGTGTTCGACTGGCCGATCAGGTTATTCGACGAAGACCGGTCAATTTGTGATTACTAACAAGGAGCGAAACCATCGTTCCACGATCTACAAAGTGGACATGCCATATTTCATGCGTCTGAGTTGCCTCGATTTCGGAATGCATGCAGGAATAGTGCCCAATTATCCGGCATCGCACGGTTGTATCCGGCTGCCTTCAGAAGCGGCACGCAAGTTCTTCTCCGAAATTCCGATCGGCACGCTCGTCACGGTCCAGTGACTATGGCCTAGTGTCTTGCGAGAAACGCCAGCCCGCGCGAATGGAATTCATTCGCAGGGTTGTCGCCGTCGCGAAGTAGGACGTTCGTGGCGCACTTTTCGGTGCCTCCGTTGACACGATTATTAACGACCTTAACGTTTTTTCGCAACTCAAAATGATCACTTTTGCGGCAGAAAAGGGCGACGGAAAAGAGTTCGTCTCACATGCGCCGGGCTGTTGGCCCAGGGTCGCACCGGAACTCTGGCAGGATTGGAAATGGCAGCTCAAAAATCGAGTTACTTCGCTCGCTCAACTCGAGCAACATCTCAATCTGAGCGAAGAGGAACGCAGCGGGGTTCTGCTTTCCGGGGACAAGCTCGCTCTCGCCGTCACGCCTCACTTTTTCAACCTCATCCCGCGGGACAATCCGGACGATCCAATCCGGCGTCAGGTCATTCCACGGATCGAAGAAACGTGGACATCGCAGTACGACATGACTGACCCATGCGGCGAAGACTCGCATATGCCGGTGCCGGGTCTGGTCCATCGATATCCTGATCGGGTTCTCTTTCTCGTGACGGATCGCTGCGCTAGTTACTGCCGATATTGCACGCGCAGTCGGGTGGTCAGCGGCGTCGGCGAGCAGGAATTGCACACGGATTTCGAAGAAGCGTTCCGCTATCTCGAGCAACACACCGAAGTACGCGATGTCCTTCTGAGCGGCGGCGACGCACTCATCTTCAGCGACGATAAGCTCGACAAACTGCTTAGTCGGCTGCGCGCGATTCGGCATATCGAGTTTTTACGTATCGGCACGCGGGTTCCGATTTTCCTGCCGCAACGAATAACGCCTGAGCTTTGCGCGATGTTGCAAAAACATCATCCGCTCTGGATGAGTGTGCACGTGAATCATCCGCGCGAGCTGACAAGTGAAGTGAAAGACGCTCTCGAGCGGCTCGCCAACGCCGGCATTCCGCTAGGAAATCAAAGTGTGTTGTTGGCCCGTGTAAACGATGATCTCGAAACGATGAAGACACTCGGGCACAAATTGCTCATGTGCCGGGTGCGTCCCTATTACCTTTACCAGTGCGACTTGATCAATGGCTCTTCGCATCTTCGCACTTCGGTCGCGAAAGGCATCGAAATCATCGAAGGCTTGCGGGGTCACACCACCGGCTACGCGGTGCCGCAGTTCGTGATCGATGCGCCCGGCGGCGGCGGTAAGGTGCCGATCAATCCTGGGTACATCCTCTATCACGACAACGAAAAGATCGTGATCCGCAACTACGAAGGCAAAATCTTCGAGTATCCGGAATCCGGCGGCGGCCAGATCGTCCAGTTCGCGCCGCAACGCGAGTATCACGACGAGTATTTGTACTCATAACCAGCTCGGCATCTTAGCGAGCCACGACTCCGAGTTTCTCGGGGACCGGCGCCGTCAAAGATTTCGAGAAAGTCTCGATCCAACCGCGCCCAGTGACCATTGTCGCGCTCAGTCTTCGCGGCGCGCTCTTTAATCTTCGCGACGAAATTTTCGAGAGCATTTGTTTCTTCGAGATTCAAATTCATCTCCCTCTCGCCGGCTCCTAAAATGTGGCAAAGCGAATCAGTGAAGCCGGGCACGATCGTCTTGCCGTCTAGATCGATCATGCGCGTCTCATTTCCGCGAAATTGTTTCGCGTCTTCGTTTTAACCTACAAAAACGATCCCTGATGTTTGACCGCGACCGCGCGGCTTGCGTTCGTTTGCGGTGTAGATATTTCCGTTGACGAAAATACGATCGACATCTTCGGCGGCGTTCATGTTTTGAAGTAAAAATGACACGAAAAGGAGACTGCTGCGCAACAAGATGTGAAAAGGCTGCGCTTTCACTTGACGGTATGGCGAAGTTTTGACGTTATCAGTTTTTGCCAATTCTGGGCCTTTTCGTATCGGAAGGGATCGACGGCATTGTTTTTATCGACATGAGATTGAACGACGAATTTTATTTTGCCCTCGCCGAGAGCATTCATACAATCTTGATTTCCCCTCAGACGCGCAACCCACCTCAAACTTTGCAACGTCTGAACGAAGCACACCCTGATCTCAACCTTGATCCGTTTTTAGCTTGGCGACTGCCGTTCGGCGGCAACCGCGTCGGTTAAATCCATGGCAAATTTCTTTCCACGTTGGACGAACTGGCTGCCGCTTAAAATCGTGATCTGCGGCCTCCTGGTTGTCTGCGGATTGACAGCCGGCACATGGTATTACGTGACGCCAAAATACACGCGAGTCAGATACGAACCGATCCAGCCGGTGCCTTTTCCGCATGATCTTCACGTCTCCCAACTGGGAATGGATTGCCGTTATTGCCATAGTTTCGTCGATATGGCGGCACACTCGAATTTGCCCAACACGCAGACATGCATGAACTGCCACACCCAGGTACAGAAAGACAACCCGAAACTCGAGCCCGTGCGCGTGAGCTGGAAAACCGGCAGCCCGATCGAGTGGGTGCAGATCCATCGCACCCCTGATTATGTTTTTTACAATCACAGCGCCCACGTCAACCGCGGCATCAGTTGTTTTAGCTGTCATGGTGAGGTCAACCACATGCCGGTTGTTTACCATGCGAAGCCCGAGAGCATGGCCTGGTGTCTTGAATGCCATCGGCATCCGGAAAATTTTTTGCGGCCGGAGGACCAGGTATTCAACCTCGATTGGAAACCGGACGACGTGAAACCCGCGGAATTCGTGGCGAAATACGGGCAACCGAATGACGCTCGAGAGGATTTGTCGAAGAAGAAAAGGCTCAGTCAAACGGAGATCGGCCAGACGCTGAAGGAGCGCTGGAACGTCGATCCGCCCACTAATTGTCAAGGTTGTCACCGATGAAACGCGTGTTCCAGCATCCACCGGAGCCGCTAACCGGAAAGCATTACTGGCGCAGCCTTGGCGAATTGAGCGACACGCCCGAATTTCGCGAATGGCTGGAACGGGAATTTCCCGCGGGCACGGCGGAATTGAATGGCGTGGAGTGGTCGCGACGCAGCTTTTTGAAATTGATGGGCGCATCGATGGCGCTGGCCGGTTTTGGCTTGAACGGTTGCCGGCGACCGGAAGCGCATCTGGTTCCTTTTACGAAAAGCGCGGAGTGGACAATCCCCGGAAAATTTCTCTACTACGCGACGGCGATGCCTCGGCGCACTGGGGCAATTCCGCTCATCGCAACGACCGTCGATGGACGTCCGATCAAGCTCGAAGGAAATCCATTGCACCCTGCAAGTGGCGGCGCGACCGACACCTTTGCCCAAGCGTCAATTCTCGATCTTTATGATCCATCCCGCTCGCAACGGTTCTTTCACAAAGGAAAAAGGAGCGATCGCGCAGCGTTTGACGCCTACATGGGGGAGCTTCGCAACACGCTCCTCGCCCAGCAGGGTGAAGGACTGGCACTTCTGGTCACGGAAACGCAGTCGCCCACGCGCGAACGTTTGCGCACTGAGTTGGAAAAGACTTTCCCGGCCCTGCGCTGGTGCGTTTACGAGCCGCTCCTGAATCAATCGCAGCAGGTTGCTGCGCAAGGCGCTTTCGGCGAAAACTCGCGGCTGCTGCCGAGACTCGATCGCGCCGATGTGATCCTTGCGCTCGATAGCGATTTTCTCGACTGCGGCCAGGGCGATCTTGCATCGGTCCGTGCGTTCACTTCACGACGCAGGGTGAGCGCGGCGAAAGACACCATGAACCGGCTTTACGTGGTCGAGAACCGCTTCACGCTCACGGGTGCGATGGCCGACCATCGCCTTCGCTGTCCCGCAAGCCAAATTGCGCTCTTCGCGCACGCGCTCGCCGGAAAGATCCTGGCTGCGACCAAGGACCCTGGCCTGGCTTCTGTGATTGCGAATCTGCAAGTACCGGCAGGCGCCGCCACTTTCGACGACCAGTGGTTGAGCGGGGCCGCGAATGATCTCGCCGCAAAACCCGGCGCCAGTCTGGTGCTGGCCGGCCCAGATCAACCAGGCGCGGTGCAATTGCTCGTTTATGCAATCAACGCTGCACTCAAAAATCTCGGCCAGACACTGGTCATCCGCCAGGTTCCGCGCAATCCGCGAACAATCGATATTCTGCAACTGGCGGTGGACATGAACGACAGACGGATCAAGCGCCTGTTCATTCTCGGTGGCGATCCGGTCTATAATGCGCAGCGCGGCTTGGCCGAGGACCGAGAGACAAAATTTCCACTTGATTGGGGAGATCTGCAAAAAAAGGTGCCGGAAATTGTGCGGCTTGGCTATCACGAGGATGCCACCTCGGCGTTAAGCAACTGGCACGTTCCTGCTGCGCATTATCTCGAATCCTGGGGCGACGCGCTCACGTCCGATGGCGCCTACTTGTCGATCCAACCAATGATTTTGCCGCTTTTCGGCGGCCTATCGGAAATTGAACTGCTCAATGCTTTGCTGGGCCGGCCGAAAACGGAAGGACCCGAGTTGGTGCAAGAAACTTTTCGCGCGACGAATCCACCGGGCGATTTTCAATCTGCCTGGTCCCGCTTTCTCCGCGATGGGTTTGCGTCCCACGTTCAGCCCCGCGATCAATCGCCTTCGTTCAACGCAAACGCGGCAGGCGCTCTCGCACGAAAATCTTGGGCGCTTCCGCCAATGCCCACAGCAAGTTCACCGGAGATCGTGCTTGTCGGCAGTTATGCGATGGACGACGGCCGCTACGCTAACAATGGCTGGCTCCAGGAATTGCCAGACCCAATCACCAAGCTGACCTGGGACAACGCCGCGCTCATGAGTCCTGCTTTCGCGAAAAGGCTCGGTGTCCAAACAGGCGATCTGGTTCAGATCACAATCACGGGGAAGAATGTTCATCCGGAACCGATCAAACGCGAGCTGGTGGTTGCCGCTCTCGTATCGCCTGGCCATGCCGACAATTCAGTCACGATCCCGTTGGGTTACTCGCGGAAAATGCCAGAGTTTAGTGCGTTGCCGTACGCGGGTGGGGCGCTTAAAGAAGAACCCGGCATAGCGGAACAGAGTGGTTTCAACGCCTACCTCTTGCGCACAGCGGCAAATCCGCATTTCATCGTCGCCGGCGCACCCGGAACGGAGGGCGTGAACGTGACGAAGGTCGGCCGCACTTATCCGCTATCGATTACTCAGGATCATTTCAGCATTGAGGGCCGTGGTCTCGTTCGGGAAGCAACACTTGAACGCTACCGGGCCGACAATGATTTCGCTAAAAAACTGCCAAGCGAGGAAGACCTGCCACATCACCTACCAACCATCTACACTCATCCGCCACTCGACGCGCCGCAGCAGTGGGGGATGAGCGTGGATCTGAACGTTTGCACGGGATGCAGCGCCTGTGTGATCGCTTGTCAAAGCGAGAACAACATCCCGGTCGTGGGCAAGTTACAAGTGAGCCATGGCCGAACGATGCATTGGATTCGAATCGACCGATATTACGCGAGCAAAAAACCATTCAACCAAGACCGCGGCGATTGGCCGGAAGATCCGGAGATTGTGCACGAACCGATGATGTGCCAGCACTGCGAGAACGCACCGTGCGAAACAGTTTGTCCCGTGAACGCAACCATCCACAGCGAGGATGGCCTCAACGTCATGGCCTACAACCGCTGCATCGGCACACGATATTGCTCAAACAACTGCCCGTTCAAGGTGCGCCGCTTCAATTATTTCGATTACACTCAGCGACCAGTCGGCAAAAAAAAGATCGCCGGCGCGTTGAGCATCTATGAAGAATATTTTGCGCCGCTCACGACTAAAGGCGCGCCGGACATTGTGAAGTTGCAAAAAAATCCCAACGTCACTGTGCGCATGCGCGGGGTGATGGAAAAATGCACCTTTTGTGTGCAGCGGATTGAGGAGGCAAAAATCGCCGCCCATGTGCACGCCGGTGGTTCCGCCGATACACTGATCCCGCGCGATTCGTTTACAACGGCGTGCGCTCAAGCTTGTCCTACCGAAGCGATTGTTTTTGGCGATATCAAGGATCCCGAAAGCCGCGTCTCAAAAATCAAAAAGCAGGACCGTAATTACCGGTTGCTCGAATATTTGAACGTGAATACGCGAACCAGTTATCTGGCGCGCATTCGCAACCCGAATCCGAAAATGCCGGACGCAGAAAACGTCGGAGTCGCAAGCATCGAGGAGAAGTCAGGATGAGACTGTCGATCTTTTAATTTCATCCATGGAAACGACACCGACAGCGCCAGGAGTAAACGGCGAAGCAGCGACTTCGGTCGGTCGGCCGCTTGTGCGGGTGCCGCTCGTCTTGAACAGACGCAACTTCAGCTGGCTGACGGAGCGAATTTCGGGTGTAGTCGAAAATCCCGCGCCGCGCTGGTGGTGGGTAACTTTTACCATCACCGCAAGCGTGGCGACCTTCGGCCTGTTTTGTCTCGGCTACCAGATTTCTACCGGGGTCGGCACCTGGGGAAATAACATTCCGGATGGCTGGGCCTGGGACATCACCAACTTTGTTTTTTGGATCGGTATCGGACACGCCGGCACACTCATTTCCGCGATCTTGTTTTTGCTCCGGCAGAAATGGCGCACCTCAATCAATCGTTCCGCGGAAGCGATGACGCTTTTTGCGGTCATCTGCGCCGCGATTTTCCCCGGCGTGCATGTGGGCCGGGTCTGGATGGCGTGGTACCTTGCACCGTTGCCAAACAACTATGGCATTTGGCCAAACTTCCGCAGCCCGCTGGTGTGGGACGTATTTGCGGTTTCGACCTACTTTACCGTTTCAGTTTTGTTTTGGTACACCGGCTTGATTCCTGATTTGGCTACGTTGCGTGATCGAGCCACTTCGAAGATCAAGAAATTCCTTTTCGGCATCTTCGCGTGTGGTTGGCGGGGTTCGAATCGCAACTGGCGTCATTACGAGATGGCTTATTTGCTCTTGGCGGGTCTTTCCACGCCGCTCGTGCTCTCGGTGCACAGCGTTGTTTCCTTCGATTTCGCGAGCTCGATTCTGCCCACGTGGCACACGACGATCTTTCCGCCCTACTTCGTCGCCGGCGCAATTTTCGGCGGCTTTGCCATGGTGTTGACCTTGCTGCTGCCCGCGCGCGCCATGTTCAAACTGCACGACATCATCACACCGCAACACATCGATAAGATGGCGAAGATCATTTTGTTGACCGGTTCGTTCGTGACCTACGCATACATGATGGAGTTCTTCGTCGCCTGGTACAGCGGCAACTACTACGAGAAATTCGCGTTTTGGAACCGCGTCTTCGGTCCCTATTGGTGGTACTGGTGGGTCGGCATGCTCTTTTGCAACATGCTCTCGCCGCAGCTCTTTTGGTTCAGGTGGTGCCGGCGGAACGTTTTTGTCGTTTATTTTGTCTGCATGTGCGTGAACGCCGGCATGTGGTTCGAGCGCTTCATCATTATCGTCGGCGGATTGCATCGCGATTTTCTTCCCTCTTCCTGGGGAATGTTTTACCCGACTTGGGTGGATATCTGGACATACATCGGCACACTCGGGATTTTCACTTCGCTTTTTCTGCTCTTTGTCCGTTTTCTGCCCATGATCGCGATGTCGGAAGTGAAGACGGCTGTGCCCGAGGCGGATGCGCATTATACCTTGCCAGACGGGATCCAGTCAGCAGCTCGTAGCGGAAAGGAGGACACAAGATGAGGACTCCCGCCGGTCATAAAGTATACGCGATGGCGGCGGAATATCCGAGCGCGCCAGCGCTTTACGAAGCAGCCAAACGCGTCCGGGACGCGGGCTTCAGACGTTGGGATGTGTATTCGCCGTTTCCCATCCATGGAATGGACGAAGCCATGGGATTGGGAAAATCCTGGCTGAGCGGATGGGTTTTGTTTGGCGGAGTTTCCGGCTTGCTCACGGCTGCCTTAGTCGAATTTGGCCCGTCGTCGTTTCTCTATCCGCTCGATGTGCACGGCAAACCGACAAATTTTTTCACCGTCCCAGCATTTTTCCCGATCATGTTCGAATTGACGGTACTTTTCGGAGCGTTCGCTGCATTTTTCGCGATGCTCACCATGAACGGATTGCCGCGGTGGTATCATCCCATGTTCAACTGGCAACGGTTTATGCGGGTGACCAACGACGGATTTTTCCTGGCGATTGAAGCGCGCGATCCGCGGTTTACCGAAACGGGCGTGCGCGAATTACTGGAGAAAAGCGGGGGGCAGCACATCACGATCGTCCACGAAGACTAATATGTTGCGCGGATTCCTATTAATTTCGCTTTTGTTCACCATCGCGATCATTGCGGTGTTCGGATTTCGTGGACAAAAAAGCACCGGCTCGCCCCTCGAAATTTTTCCGGACATGGTGCGCCAGATGAAAGTGCGCGCACAAGCGCCACTCAATTTTTTTTCCGATGGGCGCGGTCCCCGTCTGCCGGTCACTGGCACATTGCCGATTGGCTACGAAATGCCAACACCCAAAACGATCGCTACGCCGGCTGCCATCACCGCCACAGTTGAGGCGCTCCAGACGCATCCGCGTGTCGGCTTTAGTGTCGGCACGGATTATTACGACACCGGCAAAATGGCCAACAATTGGGGAACAGGTATTCCGCTGGAGCTCACGCGCGAGTTGATGGAGCGTGGCCAGCAACGGTTCAATATCACTTGCGCGATGTGTCATGGCGCCACCGCTGCGGGCAACGGGATTACTAAGCAATACGGCCTCGCGACGGTCGTGACTCTCCAGGACGAACGGATCCGCAAAATGGCTGATGGCGAGATTTTCAATACGATCACCAACGGCAAAAACACAATGATGGCCTACGGGCCGAACATCGTTGTCGCTGATCGTTGGGCGATCATTGCTTACCTGCGCGCATTACAGCGAAGTCAAAACGCGGCAATTGCGGATGTTCCCGAGGACCATCGCGCCGAACTGGAGAAACAATGAGCGAGCGTTCACAGGCCGTGCCGACGCCAGAGGGCGAATATTTAGAAGGCAACCGTTTTGCGGGCCTCTCGTTCCTACTCGGATTGATTGCCTTTGTGGCTCTGGTGCTCTGCCTCGTGGGTGCAATCGTGAATCCGCATCAGTTCAGTTATTCATGGCTCTTTGCTTTTGCATTTTTCTTCACCCTCTGCGTTGGCTGCTTTTTCTGGACGATCGTCCATCATGCCACCGATGCCGAATGGTCGGTGGCGGTACGGCGCCAGTTGGAGAATTTGGCGGCATTGCTGGCGGTCCTGGCACTTCTTTTCGTGCCAATTCTTCTCCTCCGTCACCATCTTTACTCTTGGATGGATATTCCACCCGGAGCGGAGGCTTCGCTTGATTCGAAACGCGCTTATCTGAACTGGAATTTCTTTCTCGGGCGCGCGGTCTTGTTCTTCGCCTTCTTTATTTTCGCGTCGCTCTCTCTGCGCCGCCTTTCCGTGCGACAAGATAAGGACGGAAATCCGCGCTTCACGATCTGGATGCGCAAGGTCGCGTTTATCAGTCTGCCGATGTTTGCGCTTTGTCTCACTTTCGGCGCATTCGATTGGCTGATGAGCCTGAACTACCGCTGGTTTTCAACCATGTTCGGCGTTTACATCTTCGCGGGCGCGGCTGGCAGCTCGATGTCGCTGCTGGTGCTAGTAATCACGGCTCTGCGTCAGGCTGGTTACTTGAAGGATGTCGTCACGCTCGAGCATTACCACATCATGGGAAAGTGGATGCTGGCCTTCTGCGTCTTTTGGGCCTACATCGGCTTCGGCCAGTACATGCTCATCTGGTATGCAAACATGCCGGAAGAGACGCAATATTTTATCACACGAAACACCGAATCCTGGTGGGCGCTGAGCATGCTCCTGGTGGTTGGACGTTTCTTCGGGCCATTTGCGATTTTACTTTTGCGCTCGATTAAAAAGCAGCCGCACCGGCTCTGTTACGTCGCGGGATGGATTGTCTGCATGCAAATGCTCGACATGTATCTCGTCGTTTTGCCCGCGTTACATGGCACCGGCGTGCAGGTAAGCATCTGGGATCTGGTTTCGCTCATCGCTGTCGGCGCAACCCTTGGTTTCGTTTATTTGCAAGTCGTGCCGAGGACTTCACTCTTTCCCATTCGAGATCCCCGGTTGATTGAGTCCCTGAAATTGACGAACTGAAAATGCCTGAAGCGGAATCTCTTCGCCAAGTTGCGCACTCGCGCGCCCCGTTGTCCACGTGGGTTGGCATCGTGCTTCTTTTTGCGCTCTTTGGCATAATCGTCCTCGCCGTCATTGGTCCCGCACCACGTGGAAGCACTTACGAAGAAAAGCGCGCGAAAAAACGCATGGAGAATTTGAAAACCGTTCGCGACGAGGCTGCAAAGGCGCTCACGACTTACGGTTGGATCGACAAGAAGAAAGGCATCGCTCATATCCCAATTGATCGCGCCATGGAATTAGCTGCCGCCGAATTGGCGCAGCGAAAACCAGCGCCAGCTGGGCCGATCGCCACGCCGGAACCCCAGGTCGCAGCCGCTCCGGCAAGTAACGCTCCCGCTTCACCTGCACCCGGGGCCTCCCCGCAGACCAGCCCGGCGCAGCCGGCTGCATCGCCCCCGGCACAAACCGCCGTCTTATCTTCCCCAGCGGCCTCGCAGCCACCACCTGGAACCGCTTCACCAGTCCCGGGCAAGACTCCATGAGCACGCCAATTTGCTGCAAATGAAGATGTCGATTTTTCGAAACAGAACATGAACGCTTCGGGAATTCCATTAAAGGAACCATCCGTTTCTGCCGCCGCTGCCGACGCGGAGCAGGTGGAACGCGCACTGATCGACGCCTCAACCCGCGTGCCAGTTCTGATGTTTTACACGTCGGCGATGGCGTGGCTAATCATCGGCACGCTGCTGGCCGGATTTGTTTCGTTCAAAC
>QHON01000118.1 GCA_003218815.1 Verrucomicrobiota bacterium | reverse complement strand
AGGAAGGCGGCATCACTTGAGCTCAATCGTCGCGCCCGCTATCAATCAAGCAACCACGGCGCGACCGCGTTCGAGCGAAGGTCGATCGCGGGCCGAATGCTTGCTCGCGCGGTTTCACCAAGTCAGAAACTTCACGACTGGACTGTGCAGGAATCTTGAGCCCGAGGATTGTGTTGTCCAATCGATACCGGACGTCAGCCCGACCAAATGGCACCTTGCCCACACCACGTGGTTTTTCGAAACGTTTATTCTGAAAAAATTCGTTCCCGGATATCGCGCCGAAATTCCGCAATATGCCTATCTCTTCAATTCATACTACAACGCGGCCGGCGACATGCACAGGCGGGATCTCCGTGGCTTGATCTCCCGCCCCACCGTAAAAGAGGCACAGCGCTATCGCTCATCGATCGATTCTCATATCGACAATCTCCTTCGTCATTCTGATGAAAAACTTCTCGATGAGATCGAGCCAATTTTAGTTCTTGGCATTCATCACGAGCAACAGCATCAGGAGTTGCTCGTCACGGATATCAAGCATGTTTTTGCGCAAAATCCGCTCTATCCCGTTTTCCGCGAGCGCGAGATCGATGTTGTCTCAGCAAAAACCGACCCGATGCATTTCCTCCATTTCGAAGAGACGACCGCGGAGATCGGTCACGAGGGCAATGGCTTTTCCTACGATAACGAAGGCCCGCGTCATCGAACGTTGGTCGGTCCGTTTTCGCTCGCTTCGCGGCCCGCTACAAATGGCGAGTATCTCAAGTTTATTGAAGCCGGCGGATATACGCGCCCGGAGTTTTGGCTGTCGCTCGGTTGGATGACGGTGAACGAACAACGCTGGGAGGCGCCGCTTTACTGGGAAAAACGCGACGGCGCGTGGTGGCAGTTCACACTTTCCGGTCTTCGTCCCGTTGATGAATCAGAGCCAGTGACACATGTCAGCTATTTCGAAGCCGACGCTTTCGCAAATTGGAGCGGCGCGCGGCTTCCCACGGAATTTGAATGGGAACGTGTTGCGCTTGATTGTGCGATCGAAGGCAATTTCGTCGAGAACGAGCAGTTTCATCCGCGAGCATCGACAGGACAGAATCGACAAATTCGCCAAATGTTTGGTGACGTTTGGGAATGGACGCGGAGCGCGTATTCCCCCTACCCTGGTTATCGTGCTGTGCCCGGCGCACTTGGTGAATACAACGGCAAGTTCATGTGCAACCAGTATGTCTTGCGCGGCGGTTCCTGCGCCACTTCCCGTACTCATATTCGCCGCACCTATCGCAATTTTTTCCAACCCGAGAAACGCTGGCAATTCACAGGGATTCGGCTCGCGCGCGACTCAAAATGAACCACGAGCCACATCGGCTCGCCGTTGTCGATCTTGAGCCGGCGAAATCGGATTTTCTTTCGGAGGCAATCGCCGGCCTCTCTCGTCATCCGCGCACGTTGCCGTGCAAATACTTCTACGATGAGAACGGCGCGGAGTTGTTTCAAAAAATCTGCGAACTACCGGAATATTACATCACTCGAACTGAGACCGGAATTCTCCGGGTTCACGCTCATCAAATGGCCCATTGCATCGGCGCGCGTTGCGAGCTGATCGGCCTTGGCACCGGCTCCGGAACGAAAACCCGCATTCTTCTGGAAGAGCTGGAGGAGCCGGCCGTTTATGTCCCCGTGGATATTTCAAAAGAACAGCTCGAAAGGTCGACCTCATTGTTTCGCAAGATTTTTCCCAAGCTCGAAATTCTGCCGGTCTGTGCTGATTATCTCGAACCATTCGATCTGCCTTCGCCTTCTCGAAAAGCCGCGCGGAAAGTTGTTTATTTTCCGGGCTCGACCATTGGTAATTTTGAACCGCCGGCAGCGATGACATTCTTACGGCGGGTTGTCGATCTTTGCGGAAATGACGGCGGTCTTTTGATCGGCGTCGATCTGCGGAAGGATCGGAATGTCTTGGAACGCGCTTACAACGACAGCGCCGGTGTGACCGCGCAATTCAATTTAAATTTGCTCGCGCGCGCGAACCGCGAGCTCGACGCGAACTTCGATTTAAGACATTGGCGGCACTACGCGATTTACAATCCGGACGAAGGCCGGATCGAGATCTATCTCATCAGCGAAATCGATCAGACTGTGCGAATAAAAGACCGGCAGTTTCATTTCCATGCGGGCGAGAAGATCATCACTGAATATTCCTACAAACACACGCCGCAAGGCTTTATCGGACTCGCCCGCAAGGCAGGATTTGAGTTTGTTCGAATGTGGACTGATAACGGCCACTGGTTTGGCGTTTTCTATTTCACCGCAAAACTGTAGCCGCCGTCCTGTGGGCGGCGCGCTTCGCGTTATGAACGCAACATTCGCGTCTGCCCTTCGTAGAGCAAAGCGGCTACAGCTATGAGCGCGCTTGTTCAACTTCTCGCCGTCGCGAAGCGCTATGCCGACGCGCCTGCGCTGCATCCGACAGATCTATCGATCGAGCGCGGCAAAACCACGGTGCTAATCGGACCGAGCGGTTGCGGGAAATCGACACTGCTACGAGTCATCATCGGGTTAATCCCGCCTGATTCTGGCACGATCGATTTCGATGCTTCACAGATTACGCCTGTCAACATCGAGATGCTGCGTCGGCGCATCGGGTATGTCATTCAGGAAGGCGGCCTTTTTCCACATCTCACCGCGCGTGCAAACATCCTTTTGATGGCACGCCATCTCGGAAAATCCGACGAAGAAATGCACGCACGGCTTTTGGAATTGTGCGAGCTGACAAGATTTCCCGAAAACTTACTAGCCCGTTACCCTCTTGAACTTTCCGGCGGTCAGCGTCAACGCGTCAGTTTGATGCGGGCATTAATGCTTTCGCCGGAATTGCTCCTGCTCGATGAGCCACTCGGCGCGCTCGATCCGCTGGTGCGCGCGTCGTTACAAAAAGACCTCAAAGAAATTTTCGCGCGCTTGTGTCAAACCGCGCTTCTCGTCACGCACGATCTGGCGGAAGCAGCTTATTTCGGCGACGACATCGTGCTCATGAATGAAGGCCGCGTCGTCCAGCAAGGTTCGATAACCGATCTTCGTGAAAGACCGGCCAATCCATTTGTTTCCGAGTTCATCAACGCGCAACGAAGCGTCGCTCTGGCATGAAAAGTTTCGTTCGCCTGACTCTGGCAGGGATGGCGCGCTCCTGCGTTCGCGGACACCGCAGCGCTCTGTCCCTACCAATGCTTCTTCTCTTTTTCAGCGCAACTTTATGCTTCGCCGCCAATCCAGTTTTAATCGGCTCGAAAAAATTCACCGAATCTTACGTTCTCGGGGAAATTGCCAAGCGCACGCTAAACGAAACGGGCATTCCGGCGGAACATCGACAAGGCATGGGCGGCACGATTATCCTTTGGGAGGCGCTACGCGGCGGGCAAATCGACGTCTATCCGGAGTACACCGGAACCATCGCGCAAGAAATTCTCAAAACCGAGCGGCAATTGTCGGTCCAGGAAATTCGCGATGCATTGACGAAATTCGGCGTCGGAATGACCGAGCCACTTGGCTTCAACAACACCTATGCGCTTGTCATGCGTCGTAACGAGGCGCAACGGCTTGGCATTCGCACGATCGGCGACTTGGGCAAACACCCGGAACTCAAAATCGGGCTTACGCACGAATTTTTAGACCGACGTGATGGATGGCAACCTTTACGCCAGCGTTACAGCCTCCCTCAGCTGAACATCGTCGGGATTGATCACGCGCTCGGGTACGCCGCTCTCGCTAAAGGCTCGATCGACGTCAAGGACGCTTACTCGACCGATGCGAAGATTGCGGAAAACGATCTTGTCGCGTTGGCAGACAGCTTCGATTTTTTCCCGAAATACGATGCGGTATTTTTATTTCGAACTTCCCTGCGCGACGATGCGATCGGTGCATTGCGCGGAGTTGCAGGCACGCTCGACGAAGCGCGCATGGTTCGGCTGAACGCAGAAGCGGAGCGCACAAAAAACTACACAAAAGCTGCAAACTTATATTTTCAGAACGCGGCTGGGTCGGCAGTTACCGCCGGCGAATCCTTTTGGCAAAAGCTTGTACGCTGGACGTTGCGCCATCTCGAACTTGCGGGATTCTCGTTGCTTCTTTCAATAATCACCGGGATTCCGCTTGGGATTTTGGCGAGCCGTGGTGGCGCGATCGGAAACATGATTCTTGGTTTTGCCGGCGTTATGCAGACGGTTCCATCGCTCGCCTTGCTGGCTCTTCTGGTTCCCCTTCCCTTTTTCGGAATCAGCGTTCGCACCGCGATTACCGCGCTTTTTCTTTACGGATTGCTGCCAATCGTGCGCAACACTGCGAGCGGCTTGCAGGACATTCCGCGATCGCTGCGCGAATCGGCCATCGCGCTAGGACTCACACCAGCGGCACGACTCTGGCAAATTTATCTGCCGATGGCGTCGCGCTCAATTTTGTCGGGAATTAAAACCAGCGCGGTTATCAACGTTGGGACTGCCACACTTGCGGCGTTGATTGGAGCGGGCGGTTACGGCGAGCCGATCTTGAGCGGACTGAACTTGAACGATCACGTCACGATTTTAGAAGGCGCGATTCCGGCGGCGCTTCTTGCCCTGATTGTGCAATGGAGCTTCGATTTGCTTGATCGCGTTTTGATCCCGAAAGGTCTGCGATTGTAGAGTCGCGCGAGCATCTCGCGACCGAATCAAACCCAACCCAAGCTGGAGGTTGCACTACTTTCCTCGCGATTCGCGGGCCAGGTGCTTAGCGTTTATTAGATAGAATGGCAATCGCGTCGATCAATCCGGCCACGGGCGAAAAGCTGAAAGAGTTCGCGCCTTTCAATGACGAGAAAATCGAAAAGCTACTCAAGCGCGCCGAGCATGCATTTACGCACCATCGACGACAGCCATTTGCTAAACGCGGGCAACTCATGATGGCCGCAGCGTCATTGCTTGAGCAGGAGAGAGACAAACTCGCCCGAACAATGACGTTGGAAATGGGAAAGTTATTTCGCGCGGCGCTGGATGAAATCGCCAAATGCGTGCGGGCTTGCCGATTTTATGCCGAGAATGGGGAACGATTCTTGGAAGACGAGGCCGCGCAGACGGATGCTGCCCGCAGTTATGTTCGCTACGAGGCGCTCGGACCAGTGCTCGCCATCATGCCTTGGAATTTTCCATTCTGGCAGGTGTTTCGGTTTGCGGCGCCAGCTTTGATGGCGGGAAATGTTGGACTCCTGAAACACGCCGGCAACGTTCCGCAGTGCGCGCTTGCGATCGAAGAGATCTTTTGCCGCGCCGGATTCGATGAGGGCATTTTTCAGACGCTGTTGATCGACGCGAAACAAGTGGAAAGGATAATTATCGATTCAAGGGTGACGGCGGTAACGCTCACTGGCAGCGAAAAAGCGGGAAGCGCGGTTGCCAGCCTCGCCGCGCGGCACATCAAGAAAAGTGTGCTCGAACTCGGCGGGAGCGATCCTTTCATTGTGATGCCGAGCGCCGATTTCGAATCCGCGCTCAGCACCGCAATCAAAGCACGGACAATTAACAGTGGCCAATCGTGCATCGCGGCGAAGAGGTTTCTCGTCGCGGACCAAATTTACGACGAATTTGTTCGGCAATTTGTTGAACGCATGCGTGCGTTGAAAGTCGGCGATCCTTTGGATGAGGCGACTGAGATCGGGCCGCTCGCGACCGAACAAATTTTGCAGGGCGTGCACCAGCAAGTTCAGAAATCGATCGCGGCCGGCGCGAAATTGTTGACCGGCGGAAATCGAATTCATGGTCCTGGTTTTTTTTATGAGCCAACGGTTCTTGCCGAAGTAGCGATCGACTCTCCCGCGTACTGCGAAGAAGTTTTTGGACCGGTCGCATCGTTTTTTCGGGTGCGCGACGTCGCCGACGCCGTCGAGATCGCAAATGCTACTACTTTCGGTCTCGGCGCGAGTGCATGGACAAACGATCGGACCGAACAAGACCTGTTCGCATCCGAGCTTGAAGCGGGAATGGTTTTCATCAATGCAATGGTGGCCTCCGACCCTAGATTGCCCTTCGGCGGCGTGAAACGTTCGGGATTTGGAAGAGAGCTGGGTGCTGCCGGGATTCGCGAATTCATGAATAGGAAAACGATCTGGATCGCCTGAGATCGGAGACCCAATTCGCCAGATCGTTTCGCGGTTGCGTTGGCGCTCTGTCTTCACCCATTCTTCGAGCATGGCTGAATCGGTGGGTGCTCCCCTCTTCGTGTCGCATCCGCCAGGCTTTCGCGCCCAACGCGGACTGAACTGGGCATTCGTTGGGCTGCTCTACACCTCTTTTTACATGTGCCGCTACAATCTCCCGGTCGCGAGCGGCGCGATCAGCAGCGAGCTCGGATTCAGCAAAGCGCAAATCGGCGCCATTATCACGACCGCTCTGCTCGCTTATGCCTGCGGGCTAATCCTGAATGGTCTCCTCGCCGATCGTTTTGGTGGAAAACGGGCGATGCTCATCGCTGCCGTGGCGACGATCGTTATGAACATTCTTTTCGGTGCTGCGTCATTTTGGGGACTCCTTTGGCTGTTCGTGGTGATTCGCGGCATCGATGGATACATGCAGGCATTCGGTGCGCCCGGAATGGTAAAAATAAATG
>QHON01000117.1 GCA_003218815.1 Verrucomicrobiota bacterium | reverse complement strand
GTGTCGACCGGGATGGCGACGCGTTTCAGCTCGCCCGCTTCGTCAAGAGCGTCGAGGAACTTTCGAAATGAGCGGTAAGCCATTTGTCAGGCGTGCCGCGACTCTGATTAGTTGTGTGCTAGAACGCGAGAGAATTCTTAATCAGCGATACGGCGGGACCAGGTATTGGAACGACGCGACCCGGCCATTTTCGAAAGTGACCGTCTTGGTCGGATAAGGAATGCTCGGTGGAATATACGAATAGTAGAATGGATCGAAAAAAGGATCACCAAAGAACACGAAAGACCGGCCGCCATGATGATGATGATGACCGCCCACAAAACCGACGCTGGTAAATCCGAAACCGTAACCATAGCCGTAACGATACGGACCATATGGGTATCCGTAACCGTACGGAGCCGTCGTGTAATTTACATAAATCCACGTTTCGGTTGGGCGGCCACGCATATTGCCCACAATCTTCCGATCGGGCGAACCCCAGGCCAACCAGACTGCGTTTTGCGACATACCTGCGCGAATCTGTCCCTGGCTTACCAACGCCTGGTCGCGGGAAGGAAGGGTTTGGTAAATTTCGGGGTGTCCGGAAATTCGTGTCTCGGTGGTGGAACAACTAGCAAGAGTTAGCGCGCTGGCTGCGACGCCGAACGTCACAGCCCTGAAAAAAAACGAACGCTTCATACGAAAAATCATACGGCCTCGGAGTTATGAGTCAATCATGTCGCTTCCTTGATTCAACTTCGCATTAACCGTAACGTTGCGCTCTAATGCAGGATCGACATGGTCATCGCATTTCCTACTTGCGGGTTTCGATCACAGACCGCTGCAACGAGCGGTGCACTTATTGTATGCCGCAGGAGCTGCAGGAGTGGTTGCCGCGCAGCGAAATTCTGACTTACGAAGAGACGCTGCGTCTCATCCGCATCGGGGTGGAGCTGGGTGTATCGAAGGTCAGAATCACTGGGGGCGAGCCGCTCACCCGGCGCGGTGTGCTCGATCTTGTCCGCGAGCTTCCGAGAATCCCAGGGCTTCGCGACATAGGTCTTTCCACGAATGGGACATTGCTCGCGCGCGAAGTTGAGCCGCAGCGGACAATGGCGACAGCGTTACGACACGCCAGCGTGAGATCGGTCAACATTTCCCTCGATACTTTAGACCGACATGTTTATTCCAAAATCACGGGGCGTGATCTGCACGCGCAAGTCATTGACGGAATCGATGCCGCCATCACAGCAGGATTTGATCAAATCAAATTGAATACGGTGCTGATGCGCGGCCGAAATGAGGACCAACTGATTCCGCTAATCGAGTTTGCTGCGGAGCGTAATTTAATCCTGCGTTTCATTGAGATGATGCCCGTCAGCACGAGAGAAGTTCTCGATGAAGAAAATTTCATGTCAGTCTTTGAGGCGAGGCGACTGATCGAAGGCCGCTACGGCAAGTTGATTCCGGAGCCCGAGTTTCAAACGAATGGCCCGGCCTCTTACTATCAGATCCCAGGCCGCCACCAGCGGGTTGGCTTTATCGGCGCGATGACGAACCTACATTTTTGCGAGAGCTGCAACAAGCTTCGTCTCACGTGCGATGGAAAATTACGTCCGTGTCTCGGCAGTTATCTCGAGTTCGATATTATGAAACCACTTCGAGCCGGCGCGAGTGATGAGGAACTCAAACAGTTTTTCCTGGACGTTGTTGATCGAAAACCGGAGCAACACGATTTTCGCGACAATTACAAGCCGGGCCGCAAGATGGTCGCAATCGGCGGCTGATCAATGGGACGCCTCACCCATATCGCCGCTGACGGCCGCGCGCAAATGGTCGATGTCTCTGGCAAACTGTCCAGTGTCCGGACGGCGGTTGCGATGGGAAAAATCCGGCTTCAAAGCGAGACACTCGATTTGATTTCGAAGGACCAAATGGTAAAAGGCAACGTCCTCGCGACCGCGCGGATTGCCGGCATTCAGGCCGCCAAGCAGACCGCGCAACTGATTCCGCTTTGTCATACTTTGCCGCTTGGCGAGGTCAAGATCGACATCGTCGCGTCGAACCAAGGCGCGGAGGTAAAATGCACCGCGCACACTATTGCCCAGACCGGCGTCGAAATGGAGGCGCTCACTGGCGTCGCCGTCGCTCTTCTTACGATCTACGACATGTGCAAGGCTGTCGACAAAGAGATGACTATTTCTGACGTACGGCTGATTTCAAAAACAAAAGAGAAGCCACAGAGAAACACAGATATACACCGATAAGCAGAGCTGACATGCTGAAGAATCTGTATTTCATCTATGTTGATCTGTGGCTGCAAGAATGCAGATCGTAGTTGGAATAGTCACAATCTCTGATCGCGCGAGCGCCGGCGAATACAAGGACTTCGGCGGACCGGCGTTGAAAGAAGCCGCACAAAAAGCAGGCTGGGAAATTCTTTCCGAGGCGGTTGTCCCGGATGACGCAGCGCGCATTCAGGAAGCGATTCGCTCCTTTTCCCAACAAGGCTGCGGCTTGATCTTGACGACCGGCGGAACCGGAGTTGGCCCGCGCGATGTTACCCCGGAAGCGATTCGTGCGATTATGCGGGTGGAATTGCCCGGCTTCGGAGAAGTGATGCGCGCTGAATCAATGAAGATGACGCCGAATTCAATCTTGTCGCGCAGCCTCGCGGCAATCATCGATCTTTCCCTGGTGATTGCACTTCCGGGAAAACCGAGTGGTGCCGTGGAATGCCTCGGCTTCGTCCAAGGTGCAATTCCGCACGGAGTTGCGCTGGCGCAGCGAGTGCCGACTTCGTGTTGATCGGGAGCCCGCCGCTCTCTGGGGAGGCGTATCCAGCGACGTTCGCCCCGTGAACGCTTCGCACACCGACCCGAATCTTTCGCATCAGTCTGGCCAAATCAGAAGCTGCATCAGTCGTCGACCGTATTCAGTGAGATGCGCGGTTTCCGCCCGACCGGATATTTCGTCGCGTGTGAGATAGGAATAATCGATTGAGCTCTTTTTGAAGTAACTCAGTTCCGGCTGCATCACATGCTTATCGCTTGGTTCTATTTTCAGCGGCAAGCCCGAGCGCGCGAAAGAGACTTCCCACGACGATTTCTCCTTTCTGCTGTTGCCCGTCAGCAACCAAGGATAAGCCTTTGGCAACTCGAAATGTGATGATTTAGGCAAGGTCACTTTATAAAATGTTTCCTCCTCCTGAAGAAACTGGGATATCGTAAGCGAAGGGTTCTTGTGGGCGGCGAGATACAGCCGCGCAATATCGAGACCGGCGAGATTGATCCCGTTGTAAATGCCGTTGTGATTGGGATCGTTTTTGAAAAATGCATTGTGCCACGCTTCGAACTGATGGCTGAGCATCAGATTCAATTCCAAATGGACATGTGCGCGTGCCTGATTTAAGCCCACCCCGGTATAACCCATCACCCCGATTCGCTGACCGCGTTGCACGGACTCGCCGGGCTGCACCGCGATCGAATTCAGATGCCCGTACAAACTGAAATAGTTTGACCCATCCCAACGGTGCTCGATGACGATGTATTTCCCATAATTCGAGTAACCAGGCACGAGGTTTGTGTGCACGACTTTACCGTCGGCAATGGCGCGCACTTCGTCGAGCGGTTTGCCGCGGCCATCACGCCGCAGAGGCCGAATGTCGATTCCTTCGTGGAACCTGGTGCAAACGACGCCAGCCGATGTCTCAACAGGATCACGCACGAACCCGTATTGCCCACCCTCCCACGGAGTCGACTTAACTCCTTTGAAATCCCGCTCGATATATTGGTAAAATGCTCGCCCGCCGCCTGAGAAAAGGGCGTCGTTGTCCGTTGGCAGGACGAGATCGAGAACGGATCGCTCGGTCTGGGCCATCATCGAGAAATGGGAAAGAAGGAAGAGCGAAACTACCGCAGCGAACGACCGCATGGCGAATTATCGTTTGCGCGGGCCAAGCAACCGCCAATCTTTCTTCATCAAGTTAATGTCGGCCGCAGTCAGTCCAGAAGCGATGTAGATTTTTCCGTCGGAAACGCGTTTGTCGATTGCAAGTTCCGTGATTGGCCGCCCATTGATGAACACAAAAAGTAAACTGCCGCGACGTTCAATGCTCAAAGTATCGAGCACAACTCGCCCGTGCTCGTCGAGCTGAAACAGCGCGCCATAGGTTCCGTTCGCGGCCGGATAAGGAGAAAATGCTATGACATCGCGCTCCGAAAGCCACGGCATTTTTTCAATCGCAACCTCTTTCCCAGAGAGCTGGGCACGCACGGATGTTGAAAAGGCCGCGGTATCTCGCGGATTTCCCTGGACGTGCACGCGGAAAATGCAATGTCGCTCTTTCGCAACGCCAACCGGCAAGGCGACAAGCAGCCAAAGCCAGAGCGCACAGAAAGCCTTCATGTCGATTGATAAAGGGTTTGACAGGATTTGCAACGTTTGCTGTTTAACCCGCTCATGAGGCGACGCGTTGTTTTGCTCCTTATAATGTTCGCGATCGGGGGAGGCGCCTCGGGCCAGGAAGCGGCGCCGACTGCGACACCGCACAGGCGCGGCTGGTTGGGCCGCATGCTCCATCCGTTTTCTTCCGAGCGAATCCCGCAGTACAAAGATCCAAGATTGCGCGGTCTCGCACTCGACTTGCAAATAACGCCGCAGACGATAAAACTCTCGGAGGTCCGACAGCTCAGGATCAAATTGACGTTAACGAATCAATCGAAACGTCCTGTTACACTCGAATTTCCAACAAACCAGCGAATCGAAATTTGCCTGAGGTACTCGGCAGGGGAGATCCTGACGAAATGGTCCGACAATCACGCCATCGCAGAAAAACCTGGAACGGTTTTGATTAATCCTCAAGAGCACGTCGAATACAATGAAACGATTGCGACGCGCGATCTCACGCCAAATAAAGTCTTTATCGCGGAGGTTTTCTTTCCGAAATATCCGGAGTTGCGAATCCAGCAAAAATTCCTGGCCGTGCCATAGGTAAGGATGGACCGCTCGGGCCGAGCGCTTCGAGGTCCGGAGTTCGTGTATAAATCCTCAATGGCAATGCTCGTTTGCGATTATCACACCCATCCGCAGGGACACCGGGTGCAGCCTTATACGCCGGAACTTCTGCAGCCATGGGCGGATTCGGCACGCAAAATCGGATTAAGCGACATTGCTTTCACCGATCACGATCGGTATCACGCCGGAATCGATTTTGATGAAATCGACCGTCTGCGTGACAAAAATGTCGATCTGAAAATTCGCGCCGGCATCGAGTTGGACAATGATCCAGTCCACTCTAAAGCCGGTCGAAAATGGGTCGAGCAACATTGGAATCAGCTCGATTTTGTTTTGGGCTCCGTTCACTTTCTTGATCGCGACGATCAGATGTTCGACAGCGTCCCTGTGGGCGCTAAGCAATTCGAAGGGCGCGATATTGACGCCATTTACAATGATTACTTTCGCCGCGTCCGCGAAATGGCGGCGATTGGGCTCGTCGACTGCCTTGCTCATCTCGACCTCATCAAAATCCATGGTCATCGGCCAAATGCGGAGATTGACGCAATCGTCGGCGAAACGCTCGATTTCATTCGTTCGCGCAACCTTGGGATTGAACTTTCCACTGCTGGCTGGCGTAAGCCGGTCAACGAACTTTATCCAAGCGACCGCATCCTTGAGCTGGCGATGGAGAAGGGGATTCCATTTACGACCGCGTCCGACGCGCATTCCTACGTGCAACTCGGTGATAATTTCGGCAGCCTTGCCGAGAAAATGAATTCGCTTGGCATCCGCGAAGTTTGTGTTTACCACAAACACACTCGCGAAATGCGAGCGGTTTGGTAGCGGCGCTCTACGAGCGCGTCGTGTGAGTTTTTCGTCGACAAGCGCGACGGTAATGGACCCCCCCACTAGAGCTGAAGTCGGCCTGTAATTTTTGTCATCTCAGACTGGGCGAGCGCCTTGCCTTGTTCGACGGCTTGTTTCACACCGCCTAAGACAATTTCCTCCAGAAATTCAACGTCGTTTGGATCGACAACTTCCTTGTCGATCTTGATTGCGATCACGTCACCTGCGCCGTTTGCCGTAACTCTTACTTTTCCGCCGGCGGCGCTCACTTCGACAGTTTTCTTCTCGAGCTCAGCCTGCGTTTTGGCCATTTGCTCCTGCATCTTTTGCGCCTGCTTCATGAGCTTGTTCAAATTCATAATCCTTGGATTTAGGGCCTTATTTCACCTTTGAACATTTCAAGGGCTTCCTGGATGAGCGGATCGTCTTTGAAATCGTCAGTTCGGGAACTCTTGCCGGTTTGTGAAGACATTGAGTGCTTGGGAGGAAGTTCCTCTTTTACGCTGATTTTCAGCGTCCAGTCCTTCCTTGTAACTTCGTG